>JAUXFS010000096.1 GCA_030622775.1 Rhodospirillales bacterium
AGGGTTGCAGGGGTTCTTCGCGGCGCACGGGTTGCACGGGTTCTTCGCGGCGCAGGGGTTGCACGGGTTCTTCGCCGCGCAGGGGTTGCAAGGATTCTTCGCCGCGCAGGGATTGCACGGATTGCACGGGTTGGTCTTCCACGCCGCCGCCAGCCTGGGCACGTAACACTTGTTCGCCGCGGACCCGCCGCCCGCCGCGCAGGGATTGCACGGGCTGCAGGGGTCTTTCGCCGCGCACGGGTTGCAGGGATTGCACGGGTTCTTGGCGGCGCAGGGGTTGCAGGGGTTCTTGGCGGCGCAGGGATTGCACGGGTTCTTCCCGGCGCACGGATTACACGGGTTCTTGGCCGCGCAAGGGTTGCACGCGGCAAGCTGGATGTGTCCCGGCCTGGGTTTCGCCGCCGGCAACGGCGCCGAGAAAGGCTGCGCCAGGGTGGCAGCATGGGCGCTGGGCACCTCGACCATGGCCCCGCCGACAACCAGGCCGAAGCCGGCCATCAGCGGCATGACGGTCGTGGTGAGTAGCCTCCCCTTGGTTGATTTCATTTTCGCCCGACTCCCAAAAATCGATTGCTAAAAGGACAAAGTCATAAACCAAAGCGCCGCCCCGGAGGGCGGCGCCGTTGTACCGATTCCGCTACTTTTTCTTTGCCGCGCACGGATTGCAGGGGTTTTTCGCCGCGCACGGATTACACGGGTTTTTCGCCGCGCACGGGTTGCACGGGTTCTTCGCGGCGCAAGGATTGGCCCCACAAGGGTTGCAGGGGTTTTTCGCCTTGCACGGACTGCACGCGGCCAGTTGCATGCCGCCGACACGGGCCTTGGCCGCCGGAAGTTCCGCGGCGATGTCTTGGCCGATGCCCTTCGCCTGGGCCGGCGTGGCGATGCCCAACCCGGCACCGACGGCGATACCGGCGGCGGCGACCATGGGGAGCACGGTGGTGGACAGAAGCTTGGTTTTGTTGGTCTTCACGGTCATTCCTCCTCGACGGAAAAAAAGGTGCGAACGGTTGAAATTCACTAACTGCGTCTAAGATGGCAGAGTTACCCCACGGCCTGCGAATCAAACGCAATCACAAATTTGTGAAGATCCAAGGGGTGTTGGAGAGGAAACCCGATGACGGCGGAAGGACGGACCGGCACCGCCGGGGCTCTGGTGTTGGTGGCGTTTCTCGGATTGATGGCGGGGGCACGCGGCGCCATCGACCAGCCGGAACTCGCGGCGGTTCCGGCGGGGGCGTTCATCGCCGGCTCGGACCGCGGCGAGCGTGAAGCCGCCTATCGGCTGGATGCCGGCGCCTACGGCCACGATCTCACCCGCCGGGGCCGCTGGTACGAGAGCGAGCCGCCGCGGCAAACGGCGGCAACATCGGCGTTCGCGATCACCGTCACCCCGATCACCAACGCCCGGTATGCCGCGTTCGTCGACGCGACCGGCCGGCCGGTTCCCGCCGTCGATGCCGAAACCTGGGCCGGCTACGGGCTGGTCCATCCGTTCGAACGCACCCGGCGTCACGCCTGGCACGACGGTCGTCCGCCGACGGGCCGCGCCGACCATCCCGTGGTTCTGGTCTCGCACCAGGACGCGCGCGCCTACGCCGAATGGCTTTCCGCCGAGACCGGCGAGCGCTGGCGGCTGCCGACGGAAACCGAGTGGGAGAAAGCGGCCCGCGGAACCGACGGGCGCCGGTTTCCCTGGGGTGATTCGTTCGAGCCGTCGCGGCTGAACAGCCACGACCGGGGGCCGTTCGATACCGTCCCCGTCGGCTCCTATCCCGCCGGCGCCAGCCCGTTCGGGCTGCTCGACGCGTCCGGCCAGGTGTTCGAGTGGACGGCGACGCCGGCGGGCGCGGGCCGTTTCATCGTCAAGGGCGGTTCGTGGGACGACAAGGGCTGCGGCGTGTGCCGGCCGGCCGCGCGACACGCCCGCCCCGCCGAGCTCAAGCACATCCTCATCGGTTTCCGCCTGGTACGCGACGATTGACCGCGGGCGCCGTTCAGACTCTCAGCCGTCGGAGACCACCAGCTTGTAGTCGGGGGTCGGGTTGAGCGGGCACGAGTACAGGTAGGTGCCCGGCTTCAACTCGACCTCGTATTCCTGGGTCTTGCCGAGGACCAGCCCGCCGCCCGAGACGCTGGTCTTGGTCAGCTTGTGCACCGGGTTCTTCCAGTTGTAGTCCTCGTCGCGCAGCCAGAAGCCGAGCTCGTAGGGGACGTTCTTGTTGGTGACCCGGAACACGTACTTCCCCGGCTTGAGTTCGAGGACGTTCGCGGTGGCGAGCCGTCCCGCGCCGCTGGCGGCATTGATCGCGTTGCAGTCGGCGGCCTTCGAGGTCTTGAACTGGTGATCGCCGCCCTCGGGTTCGAGGAACTGACAGCCGGTCTGGGTGAGTTGGATAACCTCTTCGGCGGCGGCGGCCGCCATCATCGCGCCGGCGAGGAAGGCGGTCGCCGCAAGGACGGCGCGGCTCGTCCTGGCGATATTCGTTGGCATCGGATCCATCGCGAACAGCTCCACAGTGGTCTCGAGATAGGGCCTCGTACAACATGTTTATCACGCTTTCGTCACCGGCAAGTGACATCGCCGTGAGGGCGGCGTGAACCGGATTCGGCTACATCGGCAGCCGGAACAGCGGCCGCAAGCGGATGCCGATCAGGTTTCCGGCGACGGCGCAAAGGATCCACACCCAGCCGTGAAGGCTGCCCGAGGCGACGCCCGAGAAGAAGGCGCCGATGTTGCAGCCGTAGGCCAGGCGGGCGCCGTAGCCCATGATCAGCCCGCCGATCACCGCCGCCGCCAGCGACCCCATGGGTATGCGCGCGCTCGGCGCGACCCGGCCGGCCAGCGCCGCCGCCGCCAGCGCGCCGAGGAGGATGCCGAAGTTCATCACCGAGACCGTATCGGCCAGCACCGATCGTGCCAGGGCGGCCTGCTGAAAGCCGCCGCTCCAGAACGGACTGGTCGCCGGATCCCATCCTAAGACCGCTGCGATCTTGGCCGTCCACAGGGCGAAGGCCCAGGTGATCGACCATGGATGGCCGGCAACCACCAGCGTCAGCCAGTTCAACAGGGCCAGAAGTCCGGCGCTGAACAGCAGCGGCCACGGACCGGTGAGCAGCCTTTGCCGGGAGAACCCGCCGGCCCACCATAGGGGCTGCTTGTGGCGGCCGCCGGCGAGCCGCAGGCCCCCATAGATCAGTCCGAGCGCGGCCAGTTGCAGCGGTACCGCCACTCCCCATCCCAGGGTTTCGCCAAGCGACACCGCGCCGATGCCGGGCAGCGCGCTCCACCAATGCATGTGGAGGCTGGCCCAGAAGCCGCCGACGCAGAAGAACACCAGGACCAACAGCATCCGTGCGTTGCCGCCGCCGGCGGTATAGAGCGTGCCCGAGGCGCATCCGCCCGCCAGTTGCATGCCGATGCCGAAGACGAAGGCGCCGAAGGCCATCGACACCCCGACCGGGGCGATGGCGCCGACCACCGGCCGGCCGAAGGCGGATCCATGGGCGAGAACCGGCGCGAACAGCAAAATCGCCGCCGCCAGCATCACCACCTGGGCGGCGACGGCGGAGAGATCGCCGGCGACGACGGCGTTGCGGTAGGCGCTGGAGAAGCCGAAGGCGGCGTGATAGAGGCTGACGCCGAGGGCGATTCCGATCGGCAACAGCGCCGCCTGCCGCCCGCCGAATCCGATCAATTGGACGAACAACGCCGCCGCGACGACCGCCGCGATCCCCAGGATCGGGGCCTGGATGCGCGAGGGGGCGAGGGTGGTGCTCACCCCCGGGAGAGGATCCTCTTCCTGGGCCTATTCGGGGCCTACTCTGGGGCCTATTCCTGGGCGTCGGCGGCGATCTTGGCGACGATGACGTCGAGTTCCGCGCCCATCTTGTCGAGATCGGCGTTTTCGTAAGCGCCGAACACCCGGCTCGGCAACCGGTAGGTCAGCCTGGCGGCGCCGTCCGGCTGTTCGGTGACATAGAGGCGCAGCGGCGCCTCGATACCGGCGGCTTCGCTCGCCGCCAGCATGCGCACGGCGAACCGCGGATTGAAGATCATGATCACCCGGTTGCCGGGGATGGTGACGCCGATCGCCTTCGCCCCGCAGGTGGCGCAGGCTTCGGCGACGAGGCCCATGGCGTTGGCCTTGATCGCCGCCTTGAGGTCCTTGACGTAGCGGGCGAAGGGTTTGCCGGTCTCGACAACCTTGGTTCCCGGGTAAGGCGCCGGATTTTCGGCCCGCGAGGCCAGGGGGGCGAGGGTGAAAAGGACGATCAGCAACGTCGCGATCTGGCGCATGTCAGGCTCCGGTCTGTCGTTGTCGGCAATAACAATGCAATAACAATAAGGTATGTTTTCTCCCGTGGCGGCGCCAGCGGTCCGGGCGGCGGTCACGCATATGTGACGCGAGGTCCTGTTGCGGATACGGGGCGGATACGGGCCGGACGCGGGGCGGGCTCTCAGTCCTCGCGCGTCGTCTCGTCGGTTACCGCCGGCAGTTGGCCGACCTCTTCGGCCTCCCCTTCGATCAACTCGCCGGTCTCCAACTGGATCACCTGATAGGCCGGCACCCTTTTGGGCACCCGCTGGTGTCGGCTGGGGCGAACGCCTTGGGTCAGAAGGGTTTGGACCCTTGGCAGGAGGCGGCTGTTGATCGAGCCGGTCAACTTGACGTAGTGGTCGGCGGCGCTCCTGATTCCCCTTCCGACACTCTCGGTGTGTCCGATGACGACGCCGATGCCATCGAGGAGCGCCCGGGTGCCTTGAACGATGTGCTCATGGTTTTCGATCTGCCTCCCCAGGTCGATCTCCACCCGGGCGAACCCGATCAGGCTGGTCAGCGCCGAGGGGCCGGCGATCGTCATTTCGAGCCTCGCCGCCTTGCGGATGAAATCGGGATCGGCCTTCGACAGCTTCTCGATGGCGCCCTCGTTGGGGAGATACATGACGCTCATGATCCGTTTGATCTCGCCGGTTCGGCCGGCTTCGTGGTAGCTCGCCAGGATCTCGGCCTTGTAGTTCTTGTCGGCCAGCGCCTTGAGGTGCTGGTTCATGGTTCGGACGAGGTTCTTGTAGGCCTCCTCTTCGCCTGCCGTCCCCTCCGCCTCGGCCAGGTCGAGAAGGAATTTCGATGCCTTGCTGTCGACGACGAGAACGGTATCGCCGGGAAGCAGCACGATCGCGTCGGGGCGAAGGCGCTTGCCCTCGAGCTGCGGCTGGATGAGAAAATCCCGGCCCTTTTCCAGGCCGAACGATTTCAACGTGTTTTCCAGGCCAATTTCGGCGTAGTGACCGGCGCCGCCGGGGCTGGAAAGGGCCTTCCAGACGGTGGACATGGTGTCGCGGTTTTCGTCGACCTGTTTGTTCAGGGTGGCGACCGTCTTGCCCATCTCCTCAATCTGTTTGAGCAGGGTCGCCGTCGCTTTCCCGACCCTTTCCTCGGCGTCCTTCTTTGCTTCGGCGGTCTCTCGCTTGTGGTCCTCGAGCAGCTTGGTCGAGAGCTCGCTCGCGGTCGACAGCACCGCCGCCTTCGCCGCCTGCAGGCTCTCGGCCTTGGCGGTTTCCCAGTCCTCCAAGCGCTTGTTCATGCCCTCCAGTTGCTGCGAACGGAGCGCGGCCTGCGTTTCGGCCTCGTTCTTGCGCTGGATCGCCCGGTCCCGCTCGGCGATGGCGGAATTACGTTCGCCGAGCGCCGTCGCCAGCTTCTTTTCGGTCTCCTGCAGCCTGGTTTCCGCGACGGTCTTTTCACCGAACCACGTCTCGAGCTTGGCGTTGGCTTCGGTCAAAAGCGTACGCTCGCGTTCCGATTCCTCGTTCACCTGCGCAAGCCAGTCCTCTAGGGACCGCATCCTGGTCCGGACGACGGCGAGCAGAACGATAGAGGCCACGAGGATCGCGGCGATGGCGTAGGTAACCAGGTCCATCCGTCTGACTTCCCAGCGAGAACAGGTTGATATTACCTTGCGGGGATATCTCCGGGAACGCAAAATCTCCGCACCTCGCGGGGACCGGATCACCAGAGAAGAGAGGAGAGAAAGATGCGCGTTGGCTTGTCGGTGCTGTTGTTGGGCGCCTTGTCCGCCGCCGCCCTGGTGGGGCAGGCCAGCGCTCAGGAAACCCGTCTGGGTGCGGAGGAGCGGACCGCGCTTGCGGTGACCGTTTACGGCGGCGGGTTGGCGCTGGTGCGCGACCGGCGCGCCGCGGTCCTGAAACAGGGCGGCAATCGGTTGGTCTTCGAGGGCGTCAGCCGGCGAATGATACCGTCGAGCGCGGTGCTGCGATCGGGAGCGGGCGTTCGGGTCGCGGAGATCGACTACGACTTCGACCTGTTGACGCCGGAGGCGCTGCTCCGCCGTTCGGTGGGGCGCGAGGTGGAAGTGGTGCGCACCCATCCGACCACCGGCGAGGACACCGTCGAGAGCGCCACGCTGTTAAGCGCCGAAGGCGGGGTGGTGCTGCGCTACCGCGACCGGGTCGAGACCGGCATGCCGGGGCGGCTGGTGTTCAAGCATCCGCCCGAGGACTTGCGCCCGCTGCCGTCGCTGGTCGCCAGCCTGAACAGTGGCGCGGCCGGCCGGCGGGAACTGGAGTTGACCTACCTGACAACGGGCCTGTCCTGGCAAGCCGACTATATGGTCGAGGTGGACGAGGCGGCCGGCCGCCTCGATATCGCCGGGCGGGCGACGCTGACCAATGTCAGCGGTACCGACTTCCGCGAGGCGTCGCTCGGGCTGATCGCCGGGCGGGTGAACCGGGTCTCGCAACCGGGTCCGCGGCCGCAACACAAGAGGATGGAGATGACGGCGGCGATGTCCGTCGCCGACGCCGCTCCGATGCCGGCGCGCGAGGCGGTCGGCGACCTCCATC
>JAUXFS010000276.1 GCA_030622775.1 Rhodospirillales bacterium
ATGCCACCGCGGAAATCCGACCATCCCCGCCACGTCATCGCCTGCCATATCCCGCTCGAGGACCTCATCAAGGTCGAGCCGGTGTTCCGCACGGTCGCCGGAGAAGCCGCCGAGTAAGCGATCCCCATACCGTCTTCGAGGGGCCGGGTCTTCCGCCGACACGCCATAGGGTCACTGCGGTTCTTCCGGGCGGCGGCCGGGTTCGAGCTGGACGGTCGCATGGGAAATGCCATAGGTCGTTTCGAGAAATCCCGCAATCGCCTCCAGGGTCTCCCCGTAGTCGGCGCCGCGGCGCACCTTCGCGTGCAACGTCACCAGCGGCCGTTCCACGGTGAGGGACCAGGCGTGCACATGGTGGATGTCTTCGACGTCGGGCACGGCCGCGGTCAGCTCCGACCGCAACGCCGCCACGTCGAGCCAATCGGGTGTTCCCTCGAGGAGGATGTGCGCCGACTTCTTGACCAGGACCCAGGCACTGCGGGCGATCAATGCGGCGACGAACAGCGACAACAGCGGGTCGATCGGCGTCCAGCCGCTCCACAGAATGACCCCCGCGGCGACGATCGCCGCGACCGACCCCAGCAGGTCGCCGAGAACATGGAGCGCCGCGCCGTGAATATTGAGATTCTCGCGGTCGCCGCCGTGGAGGATCACGAAGGCCACAACGTTGACGACCAGGCCGGCGGCGGCCACGGCCAGCATCATCCCGCCGGCGATCTCGACCGGCGCGGCAAGGCGGCGGACGGCCTCGATCAGGATCCAGCCGACAATGGCGATCAGGGTAACGCCGTTGATGAAGGCGGCCAGCACCTGAAAGCGATGGTAGCCGTAGCTACGCCGGGGATCCGGCGACCTCCTGGCGATACGGAAAGCCATCCACGCCAGCGCCAACGCCGCGGTGTCGGTGAGCATGTGACCGGCGTCGGCGAGGAGCGCCAGCGAGCCGGTGAGGATCCCGCCGATCACCTCGACGACCATGAAGCCGCCGGTGAGCACCATCGCCCAGAACACCCGCGTCTCGTTGTCCTTGCCGTCGTGACCGTGGTCGTGAGCCATGCGCCATCATAGCCGGCTCGCCGATCGGTGATAGGCTTCTGCGAACGATGTCCCCGCAACCTTTTGCGGCACACGGGGTTGGCGGCACCGGAATTGAGGGTTGAGTCAAACGGTCAAAAGACGGAGAACACGCGGTCCGGCGCCGCACGACGGCGGCAGCGAATAGGGGTGGCGATGTCAAGTAAGCGAGAAGCCGTAATGAAGGATGACGATTCCAACAGCACCAAGCCGCTTGGCCCGGGGTCACCGGAGGAATTCCAGGAAATGGTCGCCGAGGTCGCCAGCTTGGCGTGGGAGTCCGCGGGCAAGCAGTCCGGCGGCGCGCTGGACTTCTGGCTGGCGGCGGAAAGGTACGTGCGGGGGATGACGGCGATGGTGGCGAGGGCGCCGTGGTGGCCGTTCCTGGACGAGGAAACGTTTGCCCGGATGCGCGAGAGCTCCGCCGTATACTTCATGCGAATTCGCGAGCTGGCGCACCTCATGTGGCAAGCGGGCGGCGAGCAGTGCGGAACGCCTCTCGACATCTGGCTTGCGGCGGAAAGACACATTCTGGTGGTGATGGCGGCGGCGATCAGGACGACCGGGTCGGCCCCAGGGGCCGGCGCCGCCCTGGCCAGGGCGTTCAGGACATTCTCGCCGACCGCGCACCTCGAACGCATTCGCCGGACCGCCTACGTGTTGTGGGAAGAGACGGGCCGGCAGAGCGGCCATGCGTTCGACAACTGGTTGGACGCGGAAGAAGAGGTTCTCAACAGCCTGATGAACGGGACAGCGAAAACCGTCGAGCTGATGGCGAAAGGAAAACCGGCGTCCGGCCAACGGTCGGGGCCGGATCACTAGAACGTCCCACCGTTCCAGCCCCACATCGCCGGCGGCACGCTGGCAAAGTTGATGAACACCCGATCCTTGCGGATGCCGAGGGTGCGCTCCATCAGATCGCACAGCGCCGCCGACAGGGGCGCGGTCTGGTTCTCCGCGAGACCGATGCTGCGGAGCTCCAGGTAAGCAAGGGGCGCCGGGCCGCCCGCGAACAGCATGCGGGCATTGGGCTCCAGCGCCACCATCACGTATTGCTCGGGCTTGCCGAGCTCACGCGCCACCGTCTGCGACGCCTCGGTAATCAGCGTCTGGCATTGGTCCTCGTCGGCGGTAACATTCGTTTCAATTCGCAGAAGCGGCATCGAACCCTCCCTCGTTGTCGAAAACCGGCTGGCGGAACGCCGTGGGCGGCCGTCACTGTCGCCGCGAAAGCGCCGGTGATCATCTTCCTTTCGAAAGCCTTGTACCGGAGCGGCGATTTCGGCATTCTCCCGCATTCTCCACAGTCGAGGCAAGCGAATGACCGGCGATCGAGTCTACTTGTACGATTGCACCCTGCGCGATGGAGCGCAGACCCAGGGCGTCGATTTCAGCGCCGCCGACAAGGCCGCGATCGCGCGCGAGCTCGACGGCATCGGCATCGATTACATCGAGGGCGGCTGGCCCGGCGCCAACCCCACCGACGACGTGTTCTTCGCCGATCCGCCGCAGCTTCACCGCGCCCGGCTCTCGGCCTTCGGCATGACCCGCCGAGCGGGAAGGAGCGCCGACAACGATCCCGGCCTGAGCGCGCTTCTGACCACCAAGGCCGATGTGGTCTGCATGGTCGGCAAGACGTGGGATTTCCATGTCGAAGTGGCGCTCGACATCGGTTGCGACGAAAACGTCGCGATGATTTCCGACAGCATCCGGCACGCCCTCACGCGGGTCTCCGAAGTGATGTTCGACGCCGAGCATTTCTTCGACGGCTACAAGGCCAACCCAGGCTTTGCGATCGAGTGCATCAAGGCGGCGCATGACGCCGGCGCCCGCTGGATCGTGCTCTGCGACACCAACGGCGGCACCCTGCCCCACGAGATCGAAGAGATCGTCGGCGAAGTGACCAAGCACGTCCCGGGAGATCGCGTCGGCATCCACTGCCACGACGATACCGGCAACGCCGTCGCCAACAGCCTCGCCGCGGTGCGCGCCGGCGCCCGCCAGGTTCAGGGTACCCTCAACGGCCTCGGCGAGCGTTGCGGCAACGCCAACCTGATCTCGATCATCCCGTCTCTGGCATTGAAGATGGGATACGAGCTCGGCACCGGCCCCACCGACATCACCCGGTTGAGCCATGTCTCCCGGCTGCTCGACGAACGGCTGAACAAGGCGCCGAACCGGAGCGCGCCGTACGTGGGCGAATCGGCGTTCGCCCACAAGGGCGGCCTGCACGTCTCGGCGGTGGAGAAGGATCCCCGCTGCTACGAGCACATCGCCCCCGAACTGGTCGGCAACCATCGTCACATCGTCGTCTCCGACCAGTCCGGCCGCGCCAACATCCTCGCCCGGTTCCGCGACATCGGGCTCGACATCGACGCCAGGAACCCCAAGGTCTCCCAGCTCTTGGAAACCGTGAAGGCGCGCGAGTACGACGGCTACGCCTACGACGGCGCCGAAGCCAGTTTCGAGTTGCTCGCCCGTCAGGCGATCGACGGCGTGCCGGAATACTTCAAGTGCACCGGCTTCCGGGTCATCGACGAACGACGGTGGAACGCCCGCGGCGAGCTGATCACGCTGTCCGAGGCGACGGTGAAGCTGGAGGTCGACGGCCGTCCGTACATGACCGTCGAAGAGGGCAACGGCCCGGTCAACGCCCTCGACGCGGCGCTGCGCAAGGTTCTCAACCCGGTCTACCCGAAGCTCGAAAAGGTTCGGCTGGTCGACTACAAGGTGCGAATCCTGACGCCCGGCGACGGGACCCGGGCGGTGACCCGGGTGATGATCGAATCCGCCGCCGATCACGGCGAGCACTGGTCCACCGTCGGCGTTTCCACCAACATCATCGACGCCTCGTACATGGCGCTCTACGACAGCATCGTCTACAGGCTGTTCCGCGACGGCGCCACCGCCGGCGACGTCTGACCCGATGGCCGGCACCGACTCGAGCGGGACCGCTGCTCGGGGCGGCGGTCCGGCGGTGGTGCTGATCGAACCCCAACTCGGCGAGAATATCGGCATGGTCGCCCGCGCCATGCTCAACTGCGGGCTCACGCGGTTGCGGCTGGTGCGTCCGCGCGAGCCCTGGCCCAACGCCAA
>JAUXFS010000437.1 GCA_030622775.1 Rhodospirillales bacterium
GACCGACGAGCTGGTCTTCTATCCCCTTCTGTACTGGCCGCTCGGCGACGGCGCCGCGCCGCCGTCGCCCCGTGCCGTCGACAGGCTCGTGAGCTACATGCGCAATGGCGGCACGATTCTGTTCGACACCCAAACCCGTGGCGGTGGAATCCGGCCCGGCGGCCTTCGAGATCTGGCCGCGGCGCTCGGCATTCCGCCGCTGATTCCGACCCCGAAGAATCACCTGCTCGGCCGCGCCTACTACCTGCTCTCCGATTTTCCGGGACGGTGGACCGGCGGCACGGTGTGGGTCGAGCCCGGCGGCGAACACGTCAACGACGGCGTCACCCCGGTGGTCGCCGGCAGTCACGACTGGGCCGGGGCCTGGGCGGTGGACGAGGCGCACCGGCCGATGTTCACCGTGGTGCCGGGGGGAGAGAGGCAGCGGGAAATGGCCTACCGCTTCGGCATCAACGTGGTGATGTACGTGTTGACCGGCAGCTACAAGGCCGATCAGGTGCACCTGCCGGCGATTCTCGATAGGTTGGGTCGATGAGCGACGGGATCGTCCTGGCGCCGCTGGTTCCCTGGCCATTGATCGCCGTGCTTGGCGTGGTGGCACTGGCGTTGCTGACTGTCGCGGTGGTCCGTGGCGGGCGTGGCTGGATCTTGCGCACCCTTGCCCTCGTCGTGCTGGCCGTGTCGCTGCTCAACCCCCGTATTGTCCGCGAACAACAGAAACCTCAGCCGGATCTGGCGGTCATCGTCGTCGACGAATCGCCCAGTCAGAAGATCGGCGGGCGCAGGGCCCAAACCGAGGAGGCCCTGGCCGCCCTGCGGGCGGCGCTCCCGGAGTCCGAGACTCTGGAGGTGCGGGTGGTTCGCGCCGGCGGCGAGGCCGGCGGCGAGGGAGGTGTCAGGGGTACGCGGCTGTTCGCGGCCCTCCACCGGGCACTGGCCGATGAGGCGAACGAGCGGCTGGCGGGCGCGGTGCTGGTGACCGATGGGCAGGTGCACGATGTTCCAACCGTCGAGGATGGAACACCCCTATCGGTTCCCGTGCATGTGCTTCTCACCGGCGACCCGGACGAGCGGGACCGACGGCTGATTGTCGAGCAGGCGCCCGCGTACGGTCTCGTCGGCAAGGGCTTCGAGATCGTCTACAAGGTGGAGGACACCGTGGCGGTCCGGACAGCCGCCAAGGATCGGCGCGCGATCGTTCGTTTCCGCGTCAACGGCGTTGCCGCCGGAGCCGTCGAAGCGGTGGTCGGAAGCCCGCAAAGGCAATCGTTCATCCTCGAGCACGCCGGGCCGACGGTGGTCGAACTGGCGGTGGAGGCGGCTTCGGGCGAGGTCTCGGAGCTGAATAACCGGGCCGCCGTGGTGGTCAACGGGATCCGCGACCGGCTTCGGGTGTTGCTGGTCTCCGGACAGCCCCATGTCGGTGAACGGACCTGGCGCAACCTGCTCAAGTCCGACCCCTCGGTCGATTTGGTCCACTTCACTATCCTCCGGCCTCCCGACAAGAACGAGATGACCCCGCTCAAGGAGTTGTCGCTCATCGTCTTTCCCGTGCAGGAGCTGTTCCAGAACAAGCTCTACGATTTCGATCTCATCATCTTCGACCGGTACGTTGTCCGCGGGGTTCTGCCGCGGATGTACCTCGGAAGGATCGCCGACTATCTGAAGGATGGCGGCGCCTTGCTGCTGGCGGTCGGTCCGGAGTTCGCCGGCCCGCGCAGCCTCTACCGGACACCGCTCGGCGAAATCATGCCCGGTCTACCCACGGGGCGGATCGTCGAGCAGGCGTTCCGGCCGGAAGTAACCGAGCTTGGCCGCCGACATCCGGTGACCTCCGGGCTTCCCGGCGAGGCGGTCTCCGGGGCCGCGGACGAAGGGGACGACGCCAAGGGGCCGACATGGGGCCGCTGGTTCCGACTGGTGGAAACCGATGTCCGCGGCGGCAACGTCTTGATGAGCGGCCCCGGCGGCCGCCCCCTTCTGATTGTCGAGAGGGTCGGCAAGGGCCGCATCGCCCAGGTGTTGAGCGATCAGATCTGGCTGTGGGCGCGGGGATTCGAGGGCGGCGGGCCTCATGCGGAGTTGTTGCGTCGTCTCGCTCACTGGCTGATGAAGGAGCCGGAACTTGAGGAAGAAAACCTGGCGGTATCGGTCGAAGACGGCCGGGTGTTGATCGAACGCCGCAGCCTCGGCCTGGAAGACTCGGAGGTAACCGTGACCAGTCCCTCCGGGGCGACGCAAACGCTGGTGCTCGAGGCCGGCGCCGACGGCGTTGCCCGGGCCGAAGTGCCGGCGACGGAATTCGGTCTCTATCGGGTTGAGGACGACGCACGCACGGCGTTGGCGGTCGCCGGAACGGGGCGGCCGCTGGAATTCGTCGACCTTCGGGCCACCGCCGAGCCTCTGGAGGCGGTGGTGAAAGCGACCGGCGGCGGCATTGCCTGGCTCGCCGAGGGGGTGCCGGATTTCCGACGCACCGGCGTCGGTCGCGATACCGCGGGCCGGGGCTGGATGGGCCTCAGGCGCAACCGCTCCTATGTGGTGACCGGCCTGGCCGAAATCCCGCTGTTGCCGGGCCTGATCATGCTTGCCCTGGTCCTTGGCGGGCTCGCGGGCGCCTGGTGGCGGGAATCGCGATGAGACGGAGACCTGGGGCCGAAACCTGAGAGCGAGGGAAACATGGGACTTCTCGTCGATGGCGCCTGGACGGATCGGTGGTACGACACAAAATCCACCGGCGGCCGGTTCGTGCGCAAGGAAAGCGCCTTCCGCAACCGGATCACCGCGGACGGCTCCTCCGGGTTCAAGGCCGTGCGCGGCCGGTATCACCTTTACGTTTCCTACGCTTGCCCGTGGGCGCACCGAACCCTGATCTTTCGGGCGTTGAAGGGGCTCGAGGACGCGGTCTCGGTTTCGGTGGTCGAGCCGCTGATGCTGGAGCACGGCTGGGAGTTTGCCGCCGGCGCCGATCCGGTCAACCGCGCCCGCTACCTGCATGAGGTCTACGTCGAGGCCCGGCCGGGATATACCGGGCGGGTGACGGTACCGGTGCTGTGGGACAAGGAGACCGGAACCATCGTCAACA
>JAUXFS010000328.1 GCA_030622775.1 Rhodospirillales bacterium
CGAAGACCTCGCCGACCCGAAGCTCAAGGGAAGGGTGTGCACCCGGTCGGGCAAGCACGTCTACATGGTTTCGCTGATCGCCTCGGTGATCGCCCACGCCGGCGAGGACAAGGCCGAACAGTGGCTTCGCGGCGTGAAGGTCAACCTGGCGCGCAAGCCGCAAGGCAACGACCGCGCCCAGGCCAAGGCGATCTACGAGGGAATTTGCGATGTCGCCGTCGCCAACACCTATTATATGGGCAAGATGGCGACCAACGAGGAGAAGCCCGAGCAGAAGGCGTGGGCGGAAGCGGTCCGGATCGTGTTCCCCAACAGGGATGACCGCGGCACCCATGTCAACGTCAGCGGGGCGGCCGTCACCAGGAGCGCCGGGAACAGGGAGAACGCCATCAGGCTCCTGGAGTTTCTGAGCGACGACTACGCCCAGGAGCTTTACGCCGAACAGAATTTCGAGTACCCGGTCAAGGTCGGCGTGCCCCTCCATCCTCTGGTCGCCTCCTGGGGGGACTTCAAGGCCGACACCATCGGTTTGGCGGACGTCGCCAAGTACCGGGCGGCGGCCTCGAAAATGGTCGACCGCGTCGGCTACGACCAGGCCACCGGATCGTAATCGGCGTCCGCTCGTTCCGGCGCGGGCTCGGTTCGAAGACGAGGTTGGTCCAGACCCATGGAGACATACACCGCCGGCCCCCAAAGCGCTCTCGCGGCGCGCGCCGTTCGGCGGTCGCGCGTCGGCGGTTGGACCGTGGGCGCTCTGCTGGTCGCCGGGCTGATCGCGGTCCCCTTGCTGGCGGTGTTCTATCTGGCGCTGGCGCCGAGCGAGGACATCTGGCCGCACTTGATGTCCACCGTGCTGCCCCTCTACGTGAGCACCACCTTCGGCCTGATGCTGGGGGTCGGGCTGTGCACCCTGGCCATTGGCGTCGGCACCGCCTGGCTGGTGACGATGACCCGGTTTCCGGCGAGCCGGCTGTTCGAGGTGGCCCTGCTTCTGCCGCTGGCGATGCCGGCCTACATCGTCGCCTACGTTTACGCCGACATGCTCGAATACGCCGGGCCGGTGCAGGGGTTTCTGCGCCAGGTGTTCGGCTGGGGGAGCCCACGGGACTACTGGTTCCCGGAGATTCGCTCGCTCGGCGGCGCGATCACGATGATGAGCCTGGTGCTCTATCCCTACGTCTACCTGCTGTCGCGCGCGGCGTTTCTCGAGCAATCCGTGTGCGTGCTGGAGGTGAGCCGCACCCTTGGCGAGAATCCGTGGCGGAGTTTCTTCAGGGTGGCGCTGCCGCTGGCGAGGCCGGCGGTGGTGGTCGGCGTCTCGCTGGTGCTGATGGAGACCCTCAACGACTTCGGCACCGTCGACTACTTCGCCGTCCCGACGTTCACCGCCGGCATCTATGACGTCTGGCTCAACATGAACAGCACCTCCGGCGCCGCCCAGTTGGCGGTGGTGATGCTGGTGGTGGTGCTGATGCTGATCTCGGCGGAGCGGCTGGCGCGCCGCGGCCAGCGCTATCACCACACCTCGACCCGCTACCGGGCCCTGCCCAGCGCCCGCCTGAGCGGTGTCCGGGCGCTGTTCGCGTTCCTTGCCTGTCTGTTGCCGGTGGCCTTCGGTTTCGCGCTGCCGGGCGGGGTGCTGCTGACCTACGCCCTGGAAACGGCGCCGGTGACCACCGGCGGCAATTTCCTCGACTACGTGGTCAACAGCCTGACCCTGTCCGTCGGCGCCGCCGCGCTCGCCGTCGCCATCGGCCTGTTCCTCGCGTACGGCGTCCGGCTCGGTGGCGGGCCGGTTCTGCGGGCGGCGACCCGCTTCGCCGGCATCGGCTACGCGGTGCCGGGCGCGGTGCTGGCGATCGGCGTGGTCATTCCGTTCGCCGGCTTCGACAACGCCGTCGACGGGTTGATGCGCAAGACGTTCGGGGTGTCGACCGGGCTGGTGCTGAGCGGCACCCTGTTCGCCCTGCTGTTCGCCTATGTCGTCCGTTTCCTGGCGCTTTCGCTGGGCACCATCGAGGCCGGCCTGGCGCGGATCACCACCGGCATGGACGGCGCCGCCCGCACCCTGGGCCTGGGCCCGGGACGGACCCTGGCCGCCGTCCACCTGCCGATGATGAAGGGCAGTATCCTGACCGCGGCGATCCTGGTTTTCGTCGACGGCATGAAGGAGCTGCCGATGACGATGCTGCTCCGGCCGTTCAACTTCGACACCCTGGCCACCTACGTCCACCAGTTCGCCTCCAGCGAGCTGCTCGAGGAGTGCGCCCTCGGGGCGCTGGCCATCGTCGCCGCCGGCATCCTGCCGGTGATCGCGTTGAGCCAGACGATCCGGCACTCGCGCCCCGGCGCCACGGCTGCAAAAGTCGGCGCAGCCGGGGCAAGACGATGATCGGGCTCTCGCTCGAGCGGGTCTCCCACGCCTTCGACGGCCCCGACGTGGTCCGCCGAGTCTCGGTCGCGGTCGATGCCGGGGAGGTCGCCTGCCTGCTCGGTCCGTCCGGCTGCGGCAAGACCACGCTGTTGCGCCTCGCCGCCGGGCTGGAGTACCTGCAGCGCGGCCGCATCGCCATCGGCGGGCGGGTGGTCGCCGACGGCGAGGCCGGCCTGCATACCCCTCCGGAGGACCGCCGCGTCGGGCTGATGTTCCAGGACTACGCCCTGTTCCCCCATCTCACCGTGTACGACAACATTGCCTTCGGCCTCTCCGACCGGTTGCGCAAGCGCCGCCGCTGGGTGCGGGTCGCGCTCGACCGGGTCGGCCTCGCCGATGTGGCGTCGAGCTACCCGCACACCCTGTCCGGCGGCCAGCAGCAACGCACCGCGCTGCTCCGGGCGCTGGCGCCGGAACCCGAGGTGCTGTTGCTCGACGAGCCGTTCTCCGGGCTCGACGTCACCCGCCGCGCCTCGGTCCGCGAGCAGACCCTGGGCCTGCTCCGCGAGTCCGGCATCGCCACCCTGATCGTCTGTCACGACCCGGAGGAGGCGATGTTCATGGCCGACCATCTCCTGGTGATGGACGCCGGCGAGATCATCCAGCACGGCGCCCCGGCGGAGATCTATCTGCACCCGGCGAACGCCTTCGTCGCCGCCCTGTTCGGTCCGCTCAACCGGCTCGACGCGTTGGTGCGGGGGGGGCGGGTCGACACGCCGCTCGGCGGTTTCGACGCTCCCGGCCTCGCCGAAGGCACGGCGGCCAGGGTGCTGATCCGCCCCGAGGGCCTGGCCGTCGGACCCGCCGCCAACGGCGCGGCGGTGACGGTGGTCTCCGCCCGGCTGCTCGGCCGCTCGAGCCACCTCCGGCTCGCCGTCTCCGGCATCGACGAGCCGTTGCAGGCGCTGGTGCCGGGGGTATTCCTGCCCGAGCCCGGCACCCCCGTCTCGGCCGACGCCAACCGCGCCCACAGCTTCGTTTTCGCCGCCGAGTGATCACCGCCGAGTGATCACCACCGAGTGATCACCACCGAGTGTTCGCTTCCGACCGATCGCTTTCGGCCCGGCAGAATCTGCCGCCCTGGCCGGACTCGATCGGTCGACGGGTAGCTCCTGCCCCCCCGCCGCACGATGCAAAATTGAACAATATCAATTAATTGAGGCAGTTTCGCGGTTGGCCCGCTTCTTGCGGGTTGGGCGGGTAGGACGGATCCGGTCCGCATCGAAACAACGGGAGCGCAGCGTTGGCCGCCTATGGTTTCTTCCAACCCAGCGTGCTCGGCATGGAAAGCCAGAGTCATGCGTTGAGTGTGATTGGCAGCAACATCGCCAACGTCAATACCGGCGGCTACAAGCGCACCGACGTGCACTTCCAGACCGTCCTCAGCAAG
>JAUXFS010000375.1 GCA_030622775.1 Rhodospirillales bacterium
GGAGGAATCCGGTAATGACGAAAAAGATCGACGACAACAAGACGGTCGTTGGCAAGTCCAAGAAAGCCCAGAAAAGCAAGGTTTCACGCCGTAAGCTCTTGACCGGCACCGGCGTCGCGGCCGGCGCAGCGGCGGCGACGATGGCGTTTCCGAATGTCTCGCGGGCGCAGACCGTCACCTTCAAGATGCAGGGCGCCTGGGGCTCGGCCGACATCTTCAACGAAATGGCGCTGGAATACGTGAAGCGGGTCAACGACATGACCGGCGGCCGTCTGAAGATCGAGTACCTGAACTCCGGCGCGGTGGTGAAGGCGTTCCAGGTACAGGACGCGGTCCACAAGGGCGTGCTCGATGCCGGGCATCTGGTCACCGCCTACTGGTACGGCAAGAACAAGGCGGCGTCGCTGTTCGGCACCGGCCCGGTGTTCGGCGCCAACGCCGCGGAGATTCTCGCCTGGATCCACAAGGGCGGCGGCAAGGAGCTCTACAGGGAGCTTGTCCAGGATATCCTCAAGCGGAACCTGGTCGGCTTCTTCTGCATGCCGATGCCGACGCAACCGCTCGGCTGGTTCAAGAAGGAGATCAAGAGCGCCGACGATCTGCAGGGCCTCAAGTATCGCACCGTCGGCCTGGCCACCGACATCATGCAGGGCATGGGCCTCAAGGTCACCCAGCTTCCCGGCGGTGAAATCGTCCCGGCGCTGGAACGCGGCGTGATCGAGGCGTTCGAGTACAACAACCCGACGTCCGACAGCCGGTTCGGCGCCCACGACGTCTCCAAGGTCTACATGATGGGCAGCTATCATCAGGCCGCCGAGTTCTTCGAGATCATCTTCAACAAGGACAAGTTCGATTCGCTGCCGGCCGAGCTTCAGGCGATCCTCGAGTACTCGGCCGAGGCGGCCAACACCGCGAACTTCGCGACCGCCATGGACAATTATTCCAAGGATCTTCAGTTCCTGATCAATGAAGCGGGCGTCAAGGTCTACCGCACGCCGCAGTCGGTCATGGAAGCTCAACTGAAGTCGTGGGACACGGTCCTTGAAAAGTTGATGCAGGATGCGTTCTTCAAGAAGGTGGTGGAGAGCCAGAGGGAGTGGTCCGAGCGAGTAGCCTTTTACGCGCTTCTGAACTCCGCCGACTACAAGCTCGCCTTCAATCACTACTTCCCCGGCGTGCTTCCGTCCTGACGGGGTCGGTTCCAGGGCTTAGGATCAGGGGCGGCGGCGTCAAGCGCCGCCCCGCCCATCCGTTTGCGCGTTCATTCCCGGTTAGGGACGAACTATGAACCGTTGGCTTTTCCTTATCGACAGCATCAGTGCCTGGATCGGCAAGGCCTTTGCCTGGTGCATCCTGGTGATGACCTTCGGCGTCAGCTACGAGGTCTTCGTTCGCTACGTTCTCCGCGATCCCACGGTGTGGGCGTTCGACCTCAGCTACATCATGTATGGCACGCTGTTCATGATGGGAGGCGCCTACACCCTGTCGCGGGACGGCCATGTCCGTGGCGACGTGCTCTATCGGCTGTGGCCGCCCAAGGTTCAGGCGTGGATCGAGTTCGTTCTCTATTTCCTTTTCTTTTTCCCCGGCGTCGCGGCTCTGATCTACGCGGGTTGGGAGTATGCGCTCGACTCGTGGAGCTATCTGGAAGTCAGCGTGATGAGCCCCGCCAACGTGCCTATTTATCCGTTCAAAACCATCACCCCGATCGCCGCCACCGTCCTGTTCCTGCAGGGCATCGCCCAGGTGGTCCGTTGCGTCATCTGCATCAGAACGGGCGAGTGGCCGGCGCGTCTCCACGATGTGGAGGAAATGGAATCGGTATTGCAGCATCAGCACGAAAGTGCGGACGAGGTCCTGCCAGGGCTGCATGAGAAAGCGCCGGGAGACGCCAAATGACGGACCCCCAGATCGCCATCATGATGCTGACGATCTTCATCTTCACCATTCTTCTGGGCTTTCCGATCTGCTTCACCCTGATCGCCATGGGCGTCGGCTTCGGCTACTACGCCTACTGGGACCCGGAACGGATGAACACCATCTTCGACAACCGGGTCTTCGACCTTCTGGTCAACCAGACCTTTTCGGTGATGGCCAACGACGTGCTGACGGCGGTGCCGTTGTTCCTGTTCATGGGCTACATCGTCGAACGCGCCAACATCGTCGACCGATTGTTCTTCAGCCTGCAGATCGCCGCCCGCAATGTCCCCGGATCGATGGCGGTGGCGGCGCTCGCCACCTGCGCCCTGTTCGCCACCGCCACCGGCATCATCGGCGCGGTGGTGACCCTGATGGGGCTGCTCGCCTTCCCGGCGATGCTGAAGGCCCGTTACGACACCAGCTTCGCGGCCGGCGTCATCTGCGCCGGCGGCTGTCTCGGCATCCTGATCCCGCCGAGCATCATGCTGATCGTCTACGCCGCGACCGCCGGCATCTCGGTGGTCAAGCTTTACGCCGGCGCCATCCTTCCCGGCTTCCTGCTCGCCGGCCTCTACATGATCTACGTGGTCGGGCGCGCGTGGCTCAATCCAAAACTGGCGCCGAAGCCGCCCGAAGAGGAGACCAAGGACTTCACCCGCATGCAGATCGTGTGGATGATGCTGACCTCGTTCTTCCCGCTGGCGGTCCTGATCCTTTCGGTATTGGGCGCGATCCTGTTCGGTCTGGCGACGCCGTCGGAAGCGGCGGCGGTCGGCGCCCTCGGCGGCCTCGTCCTGGCCGCGGCCTACCGGGCGCTGACATGGCAGCGGCTCAAGGAGGCCGTCTATCTGACGGTGCGCACCTCGGCCATGGTGTGCTGGCTGTTCGTCGGTTCGTGGACCTTCTCCTCGGTGTTCTCCTATCTCGGCGGCCATTCGCTGATCGAGGCGTTCGTGCTCGGCCTGGAACTGTCGCCGATCATGTTCCTGATCCTGGCGCAGGTGATCATCTTCGTGTTGGGCTGGCCGCTAGAATGGAGCGAGATCATCATCATCTTCGTTCCCATCTTCCTGCCGATGTTGCCGCACTTCGGGATCGATCCGTTGTTCTTCGGCATTCTGGTGGCGCTCAACCTGCAGACGTCGTTCCTGACGCCGCCGATGGCGATGGCCGCCTACTACCTCAAGGGCGTGGCGCCGCCGCACATCCAGCTCATCGATATCTTCAAGGGGATAATGCCGTTCCTGGCGATGGTGTTCATCGCGATGATCCTGCTTTACACCTTCCCGGACATCGCCCATGGGCTGCCGAGGTATCTGTATGGAAATTAGGACCGACATTCACAATTCCGTGCCCCAAGCCGCTGGTCGGAGCCGCCGATGAGCCTGAGCGAATTGACCGCCACCGAGGCCGCCGCGGCGATCCGCGCGGGAGAGATCACCTCGGTCGATCTGGTGCAGGCCTGCCTCGTTCGCATCGCCGAAACCGAGGAGGCCGTTCAGGCGTGGACGTACCTGGATCCCGAC
>JAUXFS010000092.1 GCA_030622775.1 Rhodospirillales bacterium
CGCGTTCGCCGGCTTCCACGCTGGCCTCGCCGCTTCCGTCCATGAGCCCCTTGAAATCGGGATTGCCGAATTCGGTGTAGAAGCCGTAGATCAGCAGCACGAAGCCGATAACGATCAGAATGCCGAGCCCCACGACCAAGCCCTTGAGTGCCTGCATGTTTTTCGTTCAATCTCTGTTGTGATGTCCGTAACCACTTACACCGTGACGGTTGCCGAGGACAAGACCGGCTCGCGACTCGACCGGCTGCTCGCCGACGCCCTGCCGGCACTCTCTCGCACCCGGTTGAAGGCGCTGATCGAAGGCGGGCGGGTCGATGCCCCCGGTTGCGGGCCGGTTGTCGATCCCTCCCGCCGGGTTCGCGGCGGCGAGTCCTACACGGTCGCCGTGCCGGCGGCGGCGCCGGCGATCCCGGAACCGCAGCCGATGCCGCTCGACATCGTGTTCGAGGACGGCCATCTGGTCGTCGTCGACAAACCGGCGGGACTGGTGGTCCATCCGGGCGCCGGAAACCCCGACGGAACGCTGGTCAACGGGCTGTTGGCCCGGGGCGCCGGCGGCCTCTCCGCCATCGGCGGGAGCGGGCGCCCCGGCATTGTCCATCGCCTCGACAAGGATACCAGCGGCCTGATCGTCGTGGCGAAGACCGATGCCGCTCATCTCGCCCTGGTCCGGCAGTTCGCCGAGCACAGCGTCGAGCGGGCCTATTTTGCCGTCGTCTGGGGAGTTCCCCGTCCACGGCACGGCCAGGTGACCGGCGCGATCGGCCGCAGCGCGGCCAACCGAAAAAAGATGGCGGTGGTGGCACGGGGGGGGAAACCGGCGTTGACCCGCTACCGGGTGCTCAGGACCTTCGGCGACGTCGCCAGCCTGATCGAATGCCGGCCGGCAACCGGGCGGACTCATCAGATCCGCGTCCACATGGCGACGTCGGGTCACCCGTTGCTGGGCGATCCCGTGTACGGCCAGGGGCAGCGTCATGCGCGCGCCCTACCGGAATCGGTGCGCCCCTCGGTCGCGGCCTTCAACCGCCAAGCACTTCACGCCTATTTGATAGGGTTTACCCACCCGGAGGACGATGAAAGGCTCACCTTTCGATCAGATTTACCTCAGGATATTAATGAGTTAATCGGTATTTTAGACCGCGTGTAACTAACCCTATACTGGAGTTCGGCACTAGGTTAATCTTGTTCATCTGAGTTAGGGAACACAGGATAAAGCGCCGATAGAGCGCTATGAGCTTTGGGCGGAAAGCCTGGGAGCAGGAGGTCAGCCATGCCGGCAGCCGCGTTCGAACTGGACATATCACCCGATCGCAACCTTTCTCGCTATCTCCAGCGGATTCGGAAGTATCCGATGCTGGAGCCCGGCGAGGAGTACGCGCTCGCCCGGCGTTGGGCGGACGAGGGCGACGTCGATAGCGCGCACAAGCTGGTGACCAGTCATCTGCGCCTGGTCGCCAAGATCGCCATGGGATACCGGGGGTACGGGCTGCCTCTGGGCGAGCTGATCTCCGAAGGCAACGTGGGCATGATGCAAGCGGTGATGCGGTTCGATCCCTATCGCGGGTTCCGTCTCGCCACGTATGCGATGTGGTGGATCCGAGCCGCCATCCAGGAGTACATTCTGCACTCGTGGTCGTTGGTCAAGATGGGCACCACGGCGGCGCAGAAGAAGCTGTTTTTCAATCTGCGCAAGCTGAAGGGACAGATGCAGGCCTTCGACGACGGGGACCTCTCGCCCGAACACGTGGGCACCATCGCGTCCCGGCTCAAAGTGTCCGAGACCGAGGTGACCAACATGAACCGCCGGATCTCCAGCCCGGACGCCTCCCTCAACGCTCCGTTGCGCGAGGAAAGCGATGGCGAGTGGCAGGACTGGCTGGTCGACCAGGGAGAGAGCCAGGAGATCCGGTTGGCGGA
Organism: Rhodospirillales bacterium; assembly: GCA_030622775.1. Taxonomy (GTDB): domain Bacteria; phylum Pseudomonadota; class Alphaproteobacteria; order Rhodospirillales; family Defluviicoccaceae; genus JAUXFS01. The sequence continues at coordinate 1,921 of JAUXFS010000092.1, forward strand.
TCACCAGGAGTTCCATGGCCGTAGCAGGCTGCTCGCGGGAGCGTTGAAGACGCTCTCCGACCGGGAGCGTCAAATCATCTCCGAGCGGCGACTGAAGGATAACCCGACAACCCTCGAGCACCTGAGTCGTCGTTACGGCATCTCCCGTGAGCGGGTCCGTCAGATCGAAGTGCGCGCGTTCGAAAAGCTGCAGAAATCGGTACGAAACGCGGTTATCGAGCAGCGGATCGCCTGCTGACGCCAACGCAGGTTGGTATGACCCGGTCTCCCCGGAAAAGGGGCCGGCCCCGCCGGCAGGCCCTACTCCGCGACTTTCCCGCTCCATTGTTTGATGAGCCGTTCCTGATCGGCCTTCAACTCAGCGACGCGCCGTTCGGCGATGACCTTCCGCACCGCCCCGACCGCCGACGGCAAGGAGAGGAACAGCATCCAACCGCACGCGGCGCCACCGTACATGACGGCCAAGGCGAGCGCGTCGGTAAGGATTTCCATGGCCGCCCCGATGCCGTCTCCGGCAGACCACACGGGCAAAAGGTAAGGCAACACGCCGGCAAGGTTCAGGCAGCCAACGCTGTAAGCCGCTGCTTTGTCCACCGATCGATCGACGGTCCAAACGACGATCGCCGGCAGCAGGCCGAAGACCGCCACCATCAAGGTCGGCGGCGAAAGAAACAACAGGCCGAGGAACGGAACAACCAACAACAGGGGTAGCCAGGATGGTACCCCGCGAGCACCGAATGCTTGCGGCTGTCCGACCGCGTATTGTTTTGTCGTTGACGAACCCAACACGACGCCCGCGGCTAGACCAGGCGAACCAGCAGGGTCGCGGCGATGACGATCATCGAGATGATCGCCGATGCGGTAGCCGCGGCCCGGCGGCCCAACCGACGGGAGGATTGGAGAAGCCGCTCTTCACCATTTTCGATGTCGTCAATCTCCGTTTTGGCCGCGGCGAAGGCGGCAACGGCGGCGGCAAACCCCTGTTCGTCGGATTGGCGTTTCGCGGGGTTGTCGACCAGGTCGTAGAGGGCGGGCAGACTCCCCTGGCTGGCCTTCCGGCCGATCTCCTGTTCGATCTCCCTGCGCGTGGAGACGCTGTGATAGGTCTCGATCACCGGACCGAGCAAAGCGCCAACCCAGTTGGCGAGCGCAAAGACCGGTGGCGTCCTCAACCGCCACTGCAGCAAAGCCAGCAGCCCCAGCATGCCGGCCAGCGATATTCCCGCCCTGGGATCGGCAAGCGCCGTGAGATGGGGACCGCTGTCATGACGGAACCGAGCCGCGACAAAGGCGGCCACGTGCCGGTCGACGAGCTTCGCGCCCGGGTCGGCCCCGTCCGCGGCCGCGTCGAGGGCGGGAAGCAGGTCGATGACATCGGCGACATGCTCCGTTTTCAGGTGCGGACTTTGACACGGAAAGCCGGGGTTGGTCTCGTAAAGACAGCGCTCCAGCCCGTAGCCTGTTTCCGCGCGCTGAACGTACGCGCCGAGCCGCGAAAAACGCTGCTGAAGGGTGCCGATCCGAAGGTCGGGATTGTCTTGAGCCGCCGACCACAGGGCCGGAAGACCGTGGGCCAGGATCTCCGCTGGGGTCTGGCCGTCGCCCCCGGCCAGCCAAGAAACGGCCAGCGCCGGACCAAAACCGTCGACCATGAACGAGAATCCCTTGTAACGGATCGGCGCCTCGGGATCGAGCAGGATCGAGATCTCGGCGACGAGCAGGTCTTCGCTGCCGCGCATCCGGTCCTGGCGAACGCGGTCCGTGGCCGCGGTCTTGGAGACCGATTTGGCAAGCTCGGGGGCGGCGATTCCACGCCGCAGCCAATGTTCCAACTGACCGTCCCGGATCACCTTCGCCGCGTCGCGAACATTCCGGGTAAACGCGTGGGCGAGCGTCCTCGGCCGGTAGTGATCCAGACCCGCGAACGGAAAGCACAAAGTCGCCTTCCGACGCGCCCTCCGTTGCGGCGGCGTCGGTCTCCGGCCGTCCAGCCAGAGCTCCAGTTCATCCAGTCCCCAGCGTTCCTCCGGATTGTCGTTGAGCATGCCGCGCAGCGGTTCGACCAGGGCAATCGGAATGCGCATGCTCTTGCAGAGGGTCGCGTAGGTGCCGTTTTCGATCCTCGACGCGAGCAGATCCTCGTCGCCGATCTCCGCGACGGGGCTGTATCCCGGCAGCAACAACACCAGGGTGGCCCCGAGCGCGTAAAGGTCGTCACACACCCCACCCTCGCCACGGCCGGCCGGCGAAGCCATCGTGCGTTCCAGGGGCTCCAGGAGCGGTGGTTGGTAAAAACCGGCGGGCGCGGTGACGCAGTCGCCCATCACCAGGATCTCTCTCGCCTCGTCGACAAAGAACAGGTTGTCGGGTCGGATCGCACGGTGGGTCGGTCCGAGCCTCTCCAGTGCCCGCAAACCCGCCGCCAGGGGCTCGATGACCCGCCGCGGAAGGTCGTGGTGGGAGATTGCGGTGTCCTTGCGGACCCGAGTGTCGGCGAGCGAGCCGCCGCGGGGGCGTTCGTAGACGACGGCCACGCACCGTCTTTCCAGTGCTGGCCAGTAGACGGGTCCCCAATCGACCGGCGACATCACGCCGGGAAAATTGGCGCCCTTGAGCAGCGAGGCGGTTTCGCTGCGTATCGGCAGCTCGGAGGTGCAGATCAGCGCGAACAGATCGCGTTCCGAATCCCGCCGGTCCCGGGCAATGAAAGCTTTGGCGGACGGCCTGTCCAGATCGACGAGAGGCGCCGACGGATCGATATCGAAGCGCTGGCGCAGCAATGGCGGCTTGTCGGCGGCTTTCGCCGGGACGCCGTTCTCTTCTGCGTTTGCCTCTGCCATCGCCGCCGTTTCCTGCCGCCGGGCCGACGCTGGCCGGCTCGTTTAATATCAACGCAGGTTGGTATAAGGCAGCTTAGCGGCTTTGCCATTTCCAAAGAATTAAGGGCGCGGTCTTCGTCCGGCGATCAATCGACGAACGGATCGCGGACCATGATCGTGTCTAGCCGGTCCGGGCTGGTGGAGAGCAGGTGCACCGGTGCCTGGATGATCTCCTCGATACGGCGGATGTACTTGACGGCGGTGGCCGGCAGGTCGGCCCAGGTCCGCGCGCCGCGGGTGCTGTCCGACCAGCCCTCCATGACTTCGTAGACCGGCTCCACCTTGGACTGGCTGACGGTGAACGCCGGCAGGTAGTCAATCACCTCACCGTCGAGGCGATAGCCGACACACACCTTGATCTCGTCGAAACCGTCGAGCACGTCGAGCTTGGTCAACGCGATGCCGCGGATGCCGTTGACCTTCACCGCCTGGCGCACCATCACCGCGTCGAACCAGCCGCAGCGGCGGGCCCTGCCGGTCACCGTTCCGAATTCCTTGCCCCGCTCGCCGAGGGTCCGGCCGACCTCGTCGTCGAGCTCCGTCGGGAAGGGTCCGCTGCCGACGCGGGTCGTGTACGCCTTGGTGATACCGAGAACGTAGTCGAGCACACCCGGTCCCAGACCGGACCCAGCCGCCGCCTGTCCGGCGACGGTGGTCGACGACGTCACGAACGGATAGGTGCCGTGATCGATGTCGAGCATGGTGCCCTGGGCGCCCTCGAACAGGATCCGCTTTCCGGCCCGGCGAACCTCGTCAAGGGTCTTCCACACGGTGTCGGCGTACGGCAGAACGCTGGGCGCTATGGCCAACAGCTCGGCAAGCAGCTCGCCGTGGTTCACTTCCGGCATGCCGAGGCCGCGCAGCAAGGCATTGTGATGAAGGAGCAGGGTGTCGAGCTTTTCCGCGATCACCTGGGTGTCGGCGAGGTCGCCGAGGCGGATCGCCCGGCGGCCGACCTTGTCTTCGTACGCGGGACCGATGCCTCGCCCGGTGGTGCCGATCTTGGATCTCCCAAGCGCGTTTTCGCGGGCCTTGTCGAGGTTGCGATGCAGCGGCAGGATCAGTGGAGCGTTCTCGGCGATTCGCACGTTTTTGGGGCCGATGTCGACGCCCTGCCCCCGCAGGATCTCGATTTCGGCAAGCAGTGCCCACGGGTCGAGGACGACGCCGTTGCCGATGATCGAGAGCTTGCCGGAACGGACGACGCCCGATGGCAGCAGGCTGAGCTTGTAGGTTATGCCTTCGACGACAAGCGTGTGGCCGGCATTGTGACCGCCCTGGAATCGCACCACCACATCGGCGCGCTCCGACAACCAGTCGACGATCTTTCCCTTGCCTTCGTCTCCCCACTGCGATCCGACAACCACCACATTGGCCATAGCATTCTAACCCCTGTCTCCGGATTGGAGTTCCAACTACAAAGCACGAACGTCGCCGTTCACGAAAACATGGCTGCACCTCAGCCGAGCCGCCTCGGCTTCCGGTTGCGAAGTCGGTTCCAGCCCGCCGATGGTGATCCAACCGGCCTCGCGAAGCCGCCGACCTTCATCGACCGAGGTCCCGGCCGGCAGAAACAGCCGAGGTGACCGCTTCTGGGCCGGCATCGCGCGCAACACCGAATCCATGAACAACGTAACACCGGTGGCGGGTTCGCCGCCCCCATCGCCGCTACCCGCGAAATAGCGGCCCCCCCAACCCAATTCGCCTCTCACGTTACGGGCAAACAGGGTGAAAGTCACACCTGTATGGTACTCGAAACCCCTGTTTTCCACCGGATCTATGCTGAGGCTGAGTTCGGGCGCACCGGCCCGGACGCCCTCGAAAACCGCCGCCAGCGCCGCCCGTTCGGCAGCCGCGGCAGGAGGAAGGGGAGCCTGCATCAATGCGGCAAGGGACTCCTCCGCCGGGCCGGTCGCGGCGACCAGGGTCGACAAAAGCGCCGCCGTCGCATCGCCGATGACCGGGGCCATATCGCCGACGTCGACCATGTCCTTTCGGTCGAGGGCGGTTCGAAGCCGGGAACTCGCTTCGGCATCGAGGGCGAAATCGGCAAGGATCGACGGCACCAAAGTCGGCAGCCCGAGGTCCACCGTGAGATCGGTGAGTCCCAGTTCCTCGACGGCCGCGGCGGCCATGAGGATCACCAAGTCGGAGGCCAAGC
>JAUXFS010000383.1 GCA_030622775.1 Rhodospirillales bacterium
GATCGCGCTCGCCGACCGGGCCCTGGCGGGTGTCGGGGATGCGGTCTACATCGACGTGCTCGAACGCCACGAGACCCTGCGCGCGTGGCTGGCCGGCCGGGGGTTCGTCCCGCAGCGCCCGTTCACGCGCATGGCCCATCGCCGCGACGCGCCCTTCGACGACCCGGATCGCGTCATGGCCATCGCCGGACCGGAACTGGGTTAGTACCACGTTTTTCGCTCGGCTTGATCTACCCCCTCACCTTTCCTCTCCCCCAAATTTGGGGGAGAGGGATGAGAAGGGTTGCGCCGGCGAAGCCGACGCCTACCCGAAGCCGGGTGAGGGGGCGAGTCCGACTCGGTGGATCGCGCGCTATTTCGCCGGCATCTTCACCGATGTGTCGACGAGATCGTTGGTGAAGTGCTTGTCGATGTCGAAAGGCTTCTCCAGGAACGGCTCGAACAGCTTGTACGAATGCTCCATCCGCTTCGGGTCCATGTAGCCGAGACCGACCGTGGTCGAGGTTTCGTCGCGCATCAGTTCCTCGACCAGGAACCAGTTGTCGGTTTCGGTCTCCACCGTCAGTCCCGTGTTGGCCTCGACCAGCGCCTCGATGCACGGCTGGTGGTTCACCGCGCAGTCGTGGAAGGCCCGCTGCGTGACCTTGACGAAGGCGGCGACCACGTCCTTGTGGTCCCTCAGATAGTCGCCATTGACGATGATCGAGTTGCCGTACGGATTGACGCCGTGGGTCTTGCCCGCCACGTAGCCCATGTCGTCGCCGAGCTCGCGCTCATAGATATAATGGACGTTGTAAAACGACGTGGTGACGTCGATCGCGCCGCTCTTCAGCGCCGCCAGCTTGGCGTTGGGCTGGATGTTGACCCAGGTCACCGATTTGGGGTCGATACCGACGTTCTCGGCGAACGCGGGCCACATCTGCCGCGCCGCGTCCCAGGGCGGGTTGCCGATCTTCTTGCCGGCGAAGTCCTTCCCCCCGCCGATGCCCGAGCTCTTCAGCCAGTAGAAGCCGTACGGCGAGTTGGCGTAGACGTTGTAGACGGCGACCGTTTCGGCGCCCTTGGCGATGGTGACGAACACCGGCGGCAGGTCGGCGAGGCCGATCTCGTTCTTGCCGACGCCGACGCGCTGGGCCGACATCGACGATCCCTTGCCCTGCTCGATGTTGAGGTCGATCCCGGCCTCCTCGTACCACCCCATTTTCTGGGCATAGTAGTATGGGGCGTGATCGCCGCCGGCGATCCAGTTGAGGATGAAGTCGACCTTCTCGGCGGCCTGGGCTCCCCCGACGGAAAGGGCCAGGGTGACCGCGGTTGTCCCTAACAGACGTCCGAAACGCACCATCCCATCCTCCTTCGCTTATCGCTTTGTTCGGCGTTCGCCGATTTTGCCGCGTCCGGCGTTTGCCGGTTTTGCCACGTCCGGCATTCGCCGGCGCCGGCTCCCTTGAGATTCACCATCTTCTGGTTTATTAACCATCCGGTTGGTTAACAAACACTACGGGATGCCCTCCCTGCCGTCAATGTCGGTTTATCGAGCCAAACGGGATCCGTCCTCGACCCCCAAACGCAACGCCGAGCGCACGCGCAAGGCGATCCTGAAGGCCGCGCGCAAGGACTTCTCCGAGAAGGGGTTGGCCGGCGCCAGGGTGCGCGATATCGCCCACCGCGCCGGCGTCAACAAGGCGATGATCTACCACTATTTCGCCGACAAGGATGCGCTCTACCTCGCCGTCCTCGAGACGGCGTTCGACGACATCCGCCGCCGCGAACGCTCGCTCGAACTCGAGCATCTGGAACCGATCGAAGGCATTACCCGGCTGATCGACTTCACCCTCGACTTCCTCGTTCGGAACCCCGATTGGGTCGCCTTGATCAACAACGAAAACCTGCACGGTGGCGTCCATCTCAGGCAATCGACGGCCGTTACCCGGACCATTCCGCCGCTCGTGGACATGATCGACGAAATCCTCAGGCGGGGCCGCGAGCAGGGAGTGTTCCGCGCCGACATCGACCCGACCAGGTTATATGTTTCGATCGCCGGTCAGTGCTATTTCTACGTATCCAACCGCCACACCCTCTCCACCCTGTTCGGGCACGACCTGATGGCCAAGACGGCGGTGGAGGCGTTTCGCCGCCACGTCATCGACATCACCCTCTCCGGCCTCAAAATCTGAAACCGGCCCCTCCGGACCTTGACTCCGTGGACCGCCGGCGCGTACGATGTCAACTAAACGGTTGGTCAGTTAGCGGTCGCCGCGAAAGCGATCGGAAAAGGGAGGAAAACGATGGCCCTGCACCGTTCGGAGCTTCCCCAGGACATCCTCGCGGCGATCCGGCGCGGCGTCGTCATTCCGGCGCATCCGCTGGCGCTCGATGCCGAGCGTCGCTTCGACCCCCGCCGCCAGCGGGTGCTGACCCGCTACTACCTCGACGCAGGCGCCGGCGGCCTCGCCGTTGGCGTCCACACCACCCAGTTCGCCATCCGTGATGCCGGTCTGTACGAGCCGGTGCTGCGCACGGTTCGCGAGACGGCGAAGGCGTGGACCGACCGCTCGGTGGTGATGATCGCCGGCCTCGCCGGCCGCACCGCCCAGGCCGTCGAGGAGGCGCGCACGGCGGTCAGCCTCGGCTATCACGTCGGCCTGCTCAACGTCGCGGCGCTGAAAGGATCGAGCGAGGACGCCATCCTCGAGCATTCGCAAACCGTCGCCCGCGAGATGCCGCTGTTCGGGTTCTATCTGCTGCCGGAGGTCGGCGGGGTGCGGCTGTCGGCCGATTTCTGGCGCCGGTTCGCGGCGATCGACAACGTCGTCGGCATCAAGATCGCGCCGTTCAACCGCTACGGCACGGTCGACGTCGTCCGCGGCGTCGTCGAGGCGCGGGCGGAGGACCGGGTGACGCTCTACACCGGCAACGACGACCACATCGTCCTCGATCTGCTGACTCCCTACGCGTTCGTCCGCGGCGGCGAGCGGGTGCCCCGCGATGGCGAGCGGGTGAGGGTGCACATGCGCGGCGGGCTGCTCGGCCACTGGGCGTTCTGGACCCGGCGCGCCGTCGAGTTGCTCGACCGCGTCCATGGCGCCATCGACAACGGCGTCGCCGACCTCCACCTGATCGCGCTCGACGCCAGGACCACCGACGCCAACGGCGCGGTCTACGACGGCGAGAACGATCTCCGGGGCTGCATTCCCGGCGTCCACGAGATCCTGCGCCGCCAGGGGCTGCTCGAGGGTATCTGGTGCCTGAACCCGGACGAGACGCTGAGCCCCGGTCAGTCCGAACAGATCGATCGTGTCCTCGCCGCCTATCCGGAGCTCAATGACGACGATTTCGTTCGCGCCAACCTGGTTCGGTGGCTCGCCGACA
>JAUXFS010000230.1 GCA_030622775.1 Rhodospirillales bacterium
TCCTGGCGCCGACGGCCGGCAATATCACCATAGACGGGATCAACCTTGCGACGTTGCCCGAGGCCGTGACAGGACGTCGTATCGGATATGTGGGCCAGAACGTTCCACTATTCAGCGGCACTTTTCGCGACAACCTGTTGTACGGGCTCAAGCACCAACCCCTCCGCCCCGCCGAACACGAGGACGAGACCCGGGCAAAACGCGAAAATTTCATCCAGGAAGCCAGGGAGGCCGGGAACACGGAGAGCGATCTCGACGCGGATTGGGTCGACTATCAAGCCGCGGGCGCGTCCCCTCCGGATGGACTGACGAATCGGGCGATCGAAACCCTGCGCCAAGTCGGCCTCGAGCAGAACGTCTTCACCTTCGGCCTGCAAGGCACCATCGACCCGCACGCACACCCCGATACTTCGGACCGGATCCTGAAGGCCCGGGCGGTGCTGCGCGAGCGGCTTCAGGACCGGAAGTACAAGAGTCTGGTCGAGTCCTTCGATCGTGAAAGCTACAACGCCAATATGTCGGTGGCGGAAAACCTCCTGTTCGGTACGCCGATCGGCCCGCTCTTTGATCTCGAGCACATTGCCGACAACGCCTACATGCTATCGGTCCTGGACAAGGTCGGCCTGACCGAGGAGTTCCTGTCCACGGGGCTGCAAGTGGCGAAGATCATGACGGAGATGTTCCAGGATCTGTCCCCCGGTCACGAGTTCTTCGAACGATTCAGCTTCATCAGCGCCGAGGCTTTGCCGGAATACCAGGCGATGATCCGGCGGGTGGAAACCGTCGGTCTCGACAAGGCGGAAACGGCGGATCGCACGTTGCTTCTGTCCCTGCCTTTCAAGCTTGTCCCGGAACGTCATCGATTGGGACTGATCGACGCGACGGTCGAGGAACGGCTGTTGGAAGCGCGCCGCGTTTTCGCCGAGGGCCTTCCGGACGAACTCCGCCCTTCGGTCGCGTTCTTCGAACAGGAGAGCTACAACGCCGCCGCCTCGGTTCAGGACAACATCCTGTTCGGCAAGCTGGCCTACGGCCGTCAGCAAAGCCAGCGCCAAGTCGGCGCCTTGATTGCCGAAGTGGTCGACTCCCTTGGGCTCAGGCAGACATTGATCGAGGTCGGGCTGGGATTTTCCGTCGGCATCGGCGGCGGCCGGCTCTCGGCGCCGCAACGTCAACGAGTGGCGATCGCCCGCAGTTTGTTGAAGCGGCCCGACTTCCTGATCCTCGACCACGCAACCGCCGCCCTTGACCCCGCCAGCCAGTCGGCAATCATGGAAACGCTTCTCGGCGATTCGACGGGAATGGGCCTGATATGGGTCCTGAATGATATCGAAGAGGCCTCCGGATTTGACCGCGCTATCATCATGGAGGCTAGCAGGGTCATCGAACAGGGGCCGGTGAGCGAGCTTCGGCGATCCACAAGCGTGGCCGCGGACTAAACGTGTAGGACTTCAATGATTTGGATCAGACATAGGGTACCCATACGACGGCCTTCCGAATTCACTCGGTTAGACGCGCGGCGCGCCGTGATGCTGCGGCATCACAAGCGCCGCGCAACGACACCGGTGGGCTCGGAAGGCCGCCCTTGGGGTCGCGTTTCCTCCTTGCTCGGGGCGTCGGACGCGCTTGACGATGGGTCCCCATCGCCGGCGCGCGACCTCCTGCCGAGCAAGGGGGAAACGCGATCGTATGGGCACCATATGTCTGATCCAGATCATTAGAGAAGGAGAGATATCATGCAGTACGCAGACACGGTCGCGGTTTTGCGTGGCATCCCCTTGTTCGCCAACATCGATCCCGCCAAGCTCAAGCTCTTGGCCTTTTCGTGCGCCTACCTGGCGCTGGAGGACAGCGAAGCACTGTTCTACGAAGGAGAACCCTCGGACAGCGTGTATCTCATCAACGAAGGAAAGGCGGACATCTGCGTTGGTGGCAACAATGGCAGCGAGGTCAGGGTCGCCACTCTCGGAAAGCAGGAACTGATCGGCGAAATGGGCATTTTCCGCGGCAGCCCCCGTTCGGCGACCATCCGTGCCGCGGGGCCGCTGAAGGTTCTGAGGATTGACGGCGACGTCTTTCTCCGGATAGTTACCGAGAATCCCGACGCCGCTCTTGCGGTGATGCAGATCCTGAGCGACAAGCTTGCCCGCACCACCGAAAACTACGAACGGCTGAAGGCCAAGGCCCGGCAAGCGGGCGTGGAAGCCTCCGATCCCGGCCGCTGACAAGCCCACCACCTGGACTTCATGACTCGCCTCTCCCGTCCTCACATCCACGGCTGCGCTCGGCAGGAGAGCATCCGCGACGCCGCGAACTCTCCAATAAGCGGCCCGACACGGTGTCCGGTCTCCGCCGTCGGTAGCGCCGGTTTCGACCATGGGCGGAGTTGACCCGTTGGATTTGTTGGAACCCAACTTCCAGATGTGGCTGACCTATGCCTTGATCCTCGGGGCATTGGCGCTCTATGCGCTGGAGCGCGCGCCGATGGAAGTGATCTCCATCGGTGTTGTCTGTTCGCTTCTCATTCTGTTCCATCTGTTTCCGGTCGCCGACGCCTCCGGCGTCAACCGGCTCGATGCCGCCCGATTGTTGCAAGGTTTCGCCAACCCGGCCCTGGTGACCGTGCTCGCGCTGCTGGTGATGGGCCAGGGCATGGTCCGGGCGGGCGTGCTCGATGTGGTGGCGAAAGGGGTGTTGAAGCTCGGGGGCGGCCGCCAATGGCTGTCGATCGGCCTCGCGCTGATCGTGGCGACGGCGGTCAGTGCGTTCCTCAACAACATACCGGTGGTGATCATTTTCATCCCGATCATGCAGGGGCTGGCCAACCGCTTCGGAGACTCCCCCAGCAAACTGATGATCCCGTTGAGCTATGCGGCGGTCCTCGGCGGCATGACCACTCTCGTCGGCTCCAGCACCAACCTGTTGGTGAACAGCGCGATGATCGAGTTGGAGGTTCCCCCGTTCAGTTTCTTCGATTTCTCCATCCCCGGCGTGGTGATGGCTCTTTGCGGGTTCGCCTATGTTTTCCTCGTCGCGCCTCGTCTTCTGCCGGACCGCGCCAGCCTGACCGACAGCCTGCTCGACGGAAGCGGCAAGCAGTTCATCGCCCAGCTCACCGTCACCGCGCAATCGCCGCTGGTTGGCAAGGGCGCCCCCGGCGGTTTGTTCGCCAGCCTGCCGGATATGACCATACGCATGGTCCAGCGGGGCGAGGAGGCGATCCTGCCTCCCTTCGAGGGCTTTGCCGCCCGGCCGGGTGACGTCCTCGTCGTCGCCGCCACGCGCAAGACCCTGACCGAGACGCTGGCCCGCGACGCAAGCCTGCTTCACCCCGACTTGCAACCGCAAGGCCGCCCGGCCAAGACCGACAGCAAGGCGAGAGCGCCGACGGGAGGAAGTTCCCCGTGGGACGAAAGCTCTCAGGTGGTCGCCGAGGTCATGGTGGCGCCGGCCTCGAGGCTTCAGGGGCAGACCTTGCGCCAGGTGGGTTTCCATCACCAGACCCATTGCGTCGTACTGGGTATCCAACGCCGCTCGCGGATGATCCGAACCAGAATGACCGACATTCGTCTCGAGGCGGGAGACGTGCTTCTGGTCCAAGGGAGGGCCGCCGACGTCAACGCGCTCAAGGTCAACCGCGACGTGGTGCTGATGGAGTGGTCGGCCGAGGAGTTGCCGGCGCTGATCCACGCCCGCCCGGCCATCGTCATTTTCATCGCCGTGATCGGCCTGGCCGCCGCCGGTCTGATGCCGCTCGTCGTCGCCACCCTGTCGGGGGCGGTGGCGATGGTCGCCATGGGCGTGCTGACCGTGGGACAGGCGACGCGCGCCGTCGATACCCGTATCCTCGCGACCATCGGCGCGGCGCTGGCTCTCGGCGTCGCCCTCCAGGAAACCGGCGGGGCCCAGTTCATCGCCCAAGGGCTGGTCGGTCTCCTCGAAGGCGCGGGACCGGCCGTCGTGCTGTCGCTGTTCTTCCTGCTGGTGGCGGGTCTGTCCAACGTCATCAGCACCAAGACCGCCGCGGTGCTGTTTACCCCGATCGCCATCGACATCGCCCAGGCGATGGGGGTGGAGCCACAGGCGTTCGCGGTCGCCGTCGTCTTCGCCGCCAACTGCTCGTTCGCGTCCCCTCTCGGCTATCAGACCAATCTCCTGGTTCTCGGTCCGGGCCACTACCGCTTCCTCGACTTCGCCCGCGCCGGCATTCCGTTGATCGTGCTGATGTGGATCGTCTTCACCCTGTTCGTCCCGTGGTGGTACGGCTTCTGATAACTGGCATGATCCCGGCGGGCCCATGACTGGGCTCACCTGAATTCCCTCAAGCGCCGGGCGCGGACATCCGTCCGCTTGGCTATCCTCGCTACGCTGCGGGCGCGCACTTGCGCTTGCCAGGGAGCCGATGAAGACCCCTTCATCGGTTCGCTGGAATAGTACCGGCGAGCCCATGACTGGGCTCACCTGAATTCCCTCAGGCGCCGGGCGCGGACGTCCGTCCGCTTGGCTATCCTCGCTGGTTGTGGAATCGCTTCGAA
>JAUXFS010000234.1 GCA_030622775.1 Rhodospirillales bacterium
GCCTCCGACTTGGCGCGCACCTACGCTTGCCGGCGGGGCGGGCATATCCGTTTCTGGGGTCGGGTGGTCGATCTCAACGCGGAGGGCGAGGTGGTCGGGTTCGACATCGACCATGCGTCGACGCACCTGGACCTGACCACCCTCGAAACCGTGGAACTGCCGCTGAAGGCGACCAAGATCGTCTAGCCCAATTTATTCACGGCGGCGGCATGATTTGAGCGAGGCGAGCGCCATCGGCCGGGTAGAATCCGTTCGACTGCTTCACCAACGCATGGATGTCGATGCGCACCTTTTGGTTGCATTCTCGGCCAAGCCTCCCTGGCCGCGCCCCCGCGTTCCGACAGCCCGCTAGCCGTCTCGATCCGCTCCATATTTTTGCCGTTTTTGGGGGCTACTCGACCGGGCTTGTATCACCTCCGTGCGCGTTCGGCGTCATGGTTCTCAATTATTCAACTCTCGGGATAGTGGAATGAAGATCGGATTCATCCTTGTCGCGGCATGTCTGGCGTTCGGCGCGGCGGTGCGGAGCGCGCCGGCGTTGGCGGGCGGTTTCGTGACCATCGACCGGGATCGATGGAGCGAGACCAAGGTCCGCAAGGTGCTGCATACGTTCGCCTTCGGCGGGTTCGCCACCGACAAGCAGATCGAGGCGTGGGCGCGGATGACCCCCGGCGCCGCCATCGAGGAGATGCTTACCTTCCAACCGGTCAACCGGAAACTGTCGCCGATCGAGGACAAGACCGCCGACCATGCCGACAGCCTGATGGACGTTCAGGCGTTCCTGTCCTCCAACCGCTCCGCCAACGCCACCTGTCCCGGCGAGCGCGACCGGCTGGCGCTGACCAAGACCAACGGACGCGGCGAGGTTGTCCTGTCCTACACGAGCCTGGAATATGCATGGATCGCCGCGGCGAACAAGCGGGGCCTCAACCCATTCCGGCACAAGGTCGGCCTGTGGCTGACCAACTACCACATGGCCTTGCGGTCGCGTCCGACGCTGATGGGGGAATTCTACGACAGCGTCCTCGACGCCCTGGCCGATCATGCCCCGTTTCACGAAGTGTTGGCGACCGGCGCCACCTCCGCCGCGGTCGCCCGGAGGTATGGTCACCTGTACAATGCCTACAACAACAAGGCCGGAAATTTCCGTGGCAACGACGATTTCGCCCGCGAGTTCCTTCAGTTGTATTTCCGCATCAACGGCGACGCCGAGGATCCCGCGTATCACGAGGGAACGACCATCGAGAACACGGCGCGCGCGCTGACCGGGATGCAACTCGACCGGGAGCCCTACGTTCACGGCCTGACCCGGGACGACCAGTGGTGGACGGCGCCGATCGATTTCAGTGATCATGTGGATGGTGCGGGCAACCTCATTGCAAACGTCACCAAACATCACCGGGGCGCTCTTGAAATCCTCGGCGAGCGGATCTCCGGACATACCGCCGAGGACAAGATCTTCAACCTGGCCGAGTTGGCGATCGACCATCCCGAGAGCCTCGACAACCTGCCGGTGGCCGTCGTCGGCTTTTTCGGCGACGACAACCTGACGGAGGGGAAAAAGACGGATGTCCGCGCGGCGTGGCGCAAAGTAGTCGGCCGGCCGGACGATCTGCTGCGTTTTCTCAGGGCCTACGCGATCTCGAAGACGTTCCACCGCGGGGGCCGGGTCAAACACCGTACCGCTTTCGATCGGAACATGACCCTCTACAACCTCAACACGGTCGACAACGAGGAGAGCTACGGCAATTCATACTCCCCCAGATACAGGATGAGGTTGGAGGGCTTTCTTCTCTTTGACCCCGTCCACAACGTGTTCGGCGGCCAGACCTCGCTGGAGGCGGCCAACAGCTCGGATCTTTTCAGGAACGCCTATGAAAGAGCCGTCGTTTTCTACGACAATGTCAGCAAGACCGAAGAGCAATGCAGGACGGACTCGGGCAAGCTGCTCCGGGAGTGGAAGAAGGACTGGGCCCGCGTCATCCCCGCCAAAAAGGGCGTCCGCAAGGTCCGATGGGTGGGCAAATGGCTGTGGCGAAGGTTCATCTCCGGCAGCGGCGATCTCGAGAATTTCGGGCTGCTGGAACGGGCCTACGTCGCCGGATTCCTGGCAAGGGGCATGGACTTCGGCTACATCGTCGATCCGGACAACCCAGAAAAAAGGTACTCTTCCGACGATCTTGCATCGGGATCACTGCGGGCGACCCTGAAAGACCTTGAAAGAGAAACCATCGCGCTGGACAGCGCCAACGCGCAAACCCGGCAGGAGGCCAACCGCCGGGTGGGCATGGCGATCAACTTCATCTCGATGACCCCGTTCATGTTCGCGTCGGAGGGCTGATACCGTGGAGAGAAGGGATTTCCTGAAGGTTCTGTCCTGCGCGGCGGTGATGACCGGCACCTCGTTGGGGGTGGGCTGGCCGCCGGCGAGGGCGTTGGCGGCGCCGCGGGCCAAGGCCTACGGGAGGACGGTGATCAACGTCATGCTGTCGGGCGGCGCCGACCTTCGCTATCTGTTCGTCCCCAATCCCTATACGTCGAAGGAGTACGCCGCCAAGTTCTGGGAGGCGCGGAAAGACCTCTATCAGACCGACTATCCGAACTACGTGGCGTTGTGGAAGGATCTGTATTCGGGGGTCGGTGCCGGCGATCAGAAGTTCGGTATCCACAAAAATGCGGGCTGGCTGGCGGCTCGGTTCAAGGCCGGCAACGTGGCCATCGTCGCCAACGTGCTGGGCAGTGACAACCGCCGTCACGACCACTCCCGGCTGATCGTCAACACCGGGGATCCGTTCGCGGAACAGTACGGCGACGACCGCGACGGCTGGGGTGGCAGGTTGGTCGATGCCATCGGCGCCGCCAAAGCGGTGGCGGTCTCTGAGAACGTCTCCGTCTTCTGTCACGGCATCGATCCCGCCGATCGCATCGCCAAGGTCGTTCACGTCAGGGACGCGCGCAACTTCGCCCTGCCTTCCTTGGGACGCGGTCCGAAGTCACCGAGGGCGGCGATGGCGCGGGCGCTGGAGGCCTACTATGCGCAGAAAAGACGCGAGGTTGCCGACAAACCCGCGGACTGGCCGTACCGGAAATTTCTGCGCCACGAGCAGGCTCTGCGGGAGTTCGGCGACGCGTTCGAGCAGCGACTGAACGATGTTGCGCCCGATCAGCCGGCAGGCGTCGAGGGTCTTTACACGGCCGGTTCACCGTACGCGCTGAACAATCTCCCGTTCGGCAAGCAGTGCGCCAACGTTTACGACAGTTTTCTCGCCGCGGATCTTTTGCAGATGAGGGCGGTGTCGATGGAGTATCCGCAATGGGACACCCATCGCGGTCAGCAGGACCGTTTCGAGTCCAACATCGAGGATGTCTTCGGCTCCGGCAAGGGACTGGCCCGGTTGACGAGCGAACTCGATCGGCTCGGCGTGGGGGACGACATCGTCTATGCGTTCACCACCGACTTCGGCCGGCAGTTGCGGGCCAATGCGCATCGGGGTACGGATCACGGCCGCGGCAACTACATGATTCTGGTCGGTCGCGGGGTGAGAGGCGGTGTCTACGGGGAGATGTTCCCGGCAAGCGAGATCCAGGGCAGCGCCGGCGAGACCCTCTACGACAAGGAGGGGGCGGATATCGAGGGACGCACGTCCTTCGATCGTGTCCTCGCCGAGGTGTGCGATTGGGTCCAGCCGGGGAAAGGCGCCAAGATCTTTCCCGACGCCGCGGGGTCGATGTTGGAACCCGGGGTCGATTTGAGCAGGCTGTTCAATGGCTAGGCCGGGGCCGGGCCGGCGAGCAGGGCGGGGAGGTCGGGCATTTGGGTGAAGACGGTGTCGGCGCCGGCGGCGGCGAGCCTTTCGGCGTAGCCCGGGCCGGCGTGGCCGCCACCGGCGAAGCCGAGCACCCGCATGGATGCGGCGCGGGCAGCGGCGATGCCGGCGATGCTGTCCTCGACGACGACGCAGGCCTCGGGCGGGGTGTCCATCCGTTGCGCGGCGTGGAGGAACAGGTCGGGGGCCGGCTTGCCGTGCTCGACCATCCGGGCGCTGAACAGGTGCGGCTCGAAGGCGCCGATCAGCCCGGTCACCGTCAGGGTGAAGCGGATCTTCTCGGGCGTGCCGGAGGAGGCGACGCAGCGGGGGATGTCGAGGTGGGCCAGCATCTCCTCGACCCCGGGCACCGGTTCGAGTTCGGCGCGGAACGCCTCGAAGTCCTTGTCGCGGAGATGGTCCTCGAAGCCGGCGGGCAGCGGCCGCCGCCAGTCGGCCTCGATCCTCGCCATCACCGTCTTCATGCTGACGCCGGTGAACCTGTCGCGGCAGTCGTCGGGGGTCAGCGAATAACCGAGCGCGGTCAGCTCGCGGGCCATCACCCGGCAGGCGAGGGGCTCGCTGTCGACCAGCACCCCGTCGCAGTCGAAGATCACGAGACGGGTGTGGTTGGGTTCGAGACTAGGCATCTGCGTCTACACGCCGAACCGGCCGAGGGTGCGCTCGACCGAGCCGAGATACGACCC
>JAUXFS010000242.1 GCA_030622775.1 Rhodospirillales bacterium
ATCGCCTCGAAATTCCGTTTGAAGGGGAGCCTACATCGGCGGCGCCACCGGCGCAACGAGATTGAAATTTTTGTTTCAATATTCTTGACGGGTCGTGAAAAATATGATCAACTTCAATCGCGGTCACGATTAAAATATAATAATAACAGTATATTATCGGATTGCCAAGAACGAAAAAATTGTTTCTTTTTGGGGAGGTTCGCCCTGTGGTTGCTCGTCTCGTGGCTTCCGCCGACACCGTCGGCCGACGGCTGAACTGGTTCGTCGAGAGGTTCTGCGCCGTTCTCGTCGCGGTCATGGTGGCGATCGTCTGGTTCGGGGTTGTCTCGCGCTACCTGGTCGATCTCGGCGCCACCTGGACCGAGGAGCTGGCCCGCTACGTGATGATCTGGGCGGCCCTTCTCGCCATCTCCTGCGGCGCCTACCGGCGCGAGCACATCGGGCTGGATTTCTTTTCGTACCGACTGGCGCCGCGGGCGCGGCTGGTGCTGACGGTGACCCTCGATCTGATCGGCATCGGCTTCTTCCTGTTCCTATTCGTCTACGGGCTGGGGATGGCATCGGCCGGCGCCAGCCAGTACGCGATGATCTTCGGCATGACCATGTTCTTCCCGTTCGCGGCGGTCCCGGTCGCCGCCGCGCTCACCGTCTTCCAGATCACCGTCACCATGCTGCGCAATATCGGCGGCCTGGAAAAACCGCCGTCCCACTACGAGCCGAGTGTGATCCAGTGATCCTCGTCGCCATCGCCTTCTTCGGGCTTTTGCTGGTCGGCCTGCCGATCGGCTACGTGCTCGGAATCGCCGGCGTCCTCGGCCTGGTCCAGATCGGCGGCGAGAACTTTCTGGCGATGGCGCCGAAACGGTTCTTCGAGGGGCTCGACCTGTTCACCTTCATGGCGATGCCGTTCTTCATCCTCGCCGGCGAGATCATGAACCGGTCGGGCATCACCGAGCGGCTGATCGATTTCGCCAATTCGCTGGTCGGCTATCTGCGCGGCGGCCTCGCCCATTCCAACATGGTCGCCTCGGTGCTGTTCGCCGGCATGACCGGCGCCGCCGTCTCCGATGCCGCCGCCTTCGGCAACACCCTGGTGCCGGCGATGGTCAAGCAGGGATACACCCGTCCGTTCGCGTGCGCCGTCACCGCCGCCGGCTCGATCATCGGCCCGACCATTCCGCCGTCGAACCTGATGGTGATCTACGGCTCGCTGATGGGCGTCTCGATCGCCGGTCTGTTCGCCGCCGGAATTCTCCCCGGCCTGTTGATCTGCCTCCTGTGCATGGGGGTGATCGCGGCGCTCGGCCGGCGGCTCAACCTGCCCAAGGGCGAGGGCGGGCCCAGCCTGAGACTGATCGTCAAAACCTTCCGCTCGAGCCTGCTCGCCATCTTCATGCCGGTGATCATCCTCGGCGGCATCCTCGTCGGCATCGTCACCCCGACCGAGGCGGCGGCGATCGCCGTGTTCTACGCCCTGGTGGTCGGCGTCGCCGTCTACCGCGCCATCACCTTCGACGACATGGTGCAGATGCTG
This sequence comes from Rhodospirillales bacterium, assembly GCA_030622775.1. Lineage (GTDB taxonomy): Bacteria > Pseudomonadota > Alphaproteobacteria > Rhodospirillales > Defluviicoccaceae > JAUXFS01. The sequence continues at coordinate 1,535 of JAUXFS010000242.1, forward strand.
GTCCGCACCGCGATCATCACCGGCGTCGTCTTCCTGATCATCGCCTCGGCGTCGATCCTCAGTTGGTGGATGACCTTCCTGCAGATCCCGCAGTCGGTCGCCGCGCTGTTCCTGACCCTGTCGGACGATCCGACGATGATCCTGGGGATGATCCTGATGCTGCTGGTGGCGGTCGGCATGTTCATGGACATCAACGCGGCGCTGATCATTCTGGCGCCGGTGCTGGTTCCGCTGACCTCGGCGATCGGCATGGACCCCGTCCACGCCGGCATCATGATCATCCTCACCCTCAACATCTCGTTGATGACGCCGCCCGTCGGCGCCTGCCTGTTCGTGCTCTCGTCGGTGACCGGGGAGCGCATCGAGCGGATCAGCGTGGCCCTGATCCCGTTCATCCTGGCGGAGGGGGGCGTGCTGATCCTGATTACCTTCTGGCCCGATCTGACCCTGATGATCCCCAGGCTGCTGGGGCTGTGAGACCGGCATATCCAACGAACCAACCAACCAACCAAACGGAGAGGAGACCTATCCATGACGTTTACCAGACGCGCGTTTCGGACCGCGGCGGCGGCCTCGATCCTGATGATGTCGGCGGTCGGCGCCGCCCACGCCGAGAAGGTGATCAAGCTGCATCACCTCAACAACGACGACCCGTTCGACAACGCCACCGGCGCGATGGCGACCGTGTTCAAGAGCCTCGTCGAGTCCGGCACCAACGGCTCAGTCAAGGTACAGACCTTCCCCAACGGCCAGCTCGGCAAGGACGCCGAGGTGCTGCAGCAGGTCAAGGCCGGCGTCATCCAGTCCGGCATCCATTCGGTCGGCGGGTTCGCCTCGGTCTACCCGATGATCGGCGTGCTCGACGTTCCGTTCGCGTTTCCCAACATCAGCGTCACCTACGAGGTCTTCGACGGCCCGTTCGGCGACAAGCTCGCCGCCGACATCGAGGCCAAGACCGGCATGCACGTCCTGGGTTTCGGCGACTCGGGCGGCTTCTACGACTTCACCAACTCCAAGCGCCAGATCAAATCGGTCGCCGACATGAAGGGCCTGAAGATCCGCACCCAGGGGCTCGACACCCACAAGACCCTGGTCAGTTCCCTCGGCGGGCAGCCGGTCGCCATCGCCTGGGCCGAGGTCTACACCGCGCTTCAGACCGGGGTCGCCGACGGCCAGATGAACCCGGTGCCGATCATCGCCTTCGCCAAGTTCAACGAGGTGCAGAAGTACCTGACCCTCAGCGAGCACCTGTTCTCCCCCTACGTCTGGGTGATGAACAAAAAGGCGTATGACGGTCTCAGCGATAGCGAGAAGGCGGTCGTCGCCTACGCCGCGCGTTCGGCGATCGTCGCCGGCCGCGGCATCGGCCGGATCATCGAAGCCTCCAGCCGCGGTCTGCCGGCGCTGTCCAAGGCGATGGAGGTCTACGCGCTGACCCCGGAGCAGAAGGCCCAGTTCCGCGACGCCGCCCAGCCGGCGGTCAAGGAGATCATCGTCAAGACCTTCGGCGCCGAAGGCGAGGAGATGATGAACGCGTTCCTGGCGGCGATCGACGAAGCCGGCAAGTAGGACCACCGCGCGGGCCGGTCGCCGACGCGGTCGGCCGGCCCGCCGCCAACCCCTTTTACCGATGCGTGATAACCATGTCGCTGTTCGCAAAGCCCTATGCCTTGCACCATGTCCACAACGATCGGGCCACCGGTTCGCGGGACTATGGCGAGCGGCAACGCAAGGTGCTCAACCACGCGGCCTTCGAGGCGGCCCACCGGGAGATAACCTCCTGGCCGGGCTACCAGCCGTCGCCGCTGGTATCGCTGTCCGGTCTGGCGTCCGCCGCCGGTATCGACGCCATCTGGTACAAGGACGAGTCTCGACGGTTCGGGCTCAAGAGCTTCAAGGCGCTCGGCGGCGCCTACGCGGTGCTGCGGCTGCTGTTTGCCGAGATCGAGGCGCGCACCGGGCGCAGCGGCGTCACCTCGCGCGACCTGGTCGACGGTCGGTACCGCGATGTCACCCGGAACATCACCGTGACCTGCGCGACCGACGGCAACCACGGCCGCTCGGTCGCCTGGGGCGCGCGGACCTTCGGCTGCGAATGCGTCATCTACATTCACGCCACGGTGAGCGAGGCGCGTAAGCGGGCGATCGAGGAATTCGGCGCCATCGTGGTGCGCACCCGGGGCAACTACGACGACTCGGTGCGGGAAGCCGCGGAGGCCGCGGCCGAGCACGGCCGCCTGGTCGTCTCCGACACCTCCTACGAGGGCTACATGGACGTGCCGCGCGATGTCATGCAGGGCTATTCGGTGATGGTCGACGAGGTCCTGCGGCAGCTTCCCGAGGGCCGGCGTCCCACCCACGTTTTCGTCCAGGGCGGTGTAGGCGGCCTCGCCGCCGCCGTCCTCGGCCATATCTGGGAGACCTGGGGCGCCAATCGGCCGCGCTTCGTGGTCGTCGAGCCGGACAAGGCGGCGTGTCTTTTCGAGAGCGCCCGCCAGGGACGTCCGACCGTCGTCCACGGTGAGCTGGATACGATCATGGCCGGTCTCGCCTGCGGCGAGGTTTCGCTTCTCGCCTGGGAAATCCTGGAGGAAGGCGCCGACGACTTCCTCACCGTCCCCGACGAGGCCGCGATCGACTGCATGCAACTGCTGGCGCGCGGCGTTGGCGCGGACGTGCCGGTGGTGGCGGGGGAATCGGCGGTCGCCGGCCTCGCCGGGTTGCTCCTGGCGCTGGACCATCCCGAGACGGCGCGGCGCGCTGGGTAGCTTCATCGCGCCCGGTCAGGCGCGCGTGGCGCCGCGTATCCGCGAACAGGAGTACCGGCGCAAGCTCCGCGACGCGTTGGCGACCGCCGTGAATACGGGCCTGGACGCGGAGCGCGCCCGGGAGATCTACCAGGAGCTGTCAGACGAGGCGTTCGAGGAG
>JAUXFS010000150.1 GCA_030622775.1 Rhodospirillales bacterium
ACAGAACGACATGGCTACGATCCGACTTTGAGGCGCGGCGTTCGGTGGTTACCGGCGTCGTCAACCAGTTCGTCACCGAAGCCAAGCGCCAGGTCAAGGCTGCCGGCGGGACCGCGGGCGGCAAGGACAAGTCCTCCGGCAACAGCATCATCGAGGAGGCCAAGCAGCGGATCCAGCCGCTCCTGATGGAGCGTATCGACGTCACCAAGGCGGTTACCATGCCGCGCGCGGAACTGGCGTCGCAGATCAGCGACATCGTCTCCGAGATCCTCGGCGAAGAGAAAATGCAGCTCAACGTGACCGAGCAGCGTGACCTGATCACGATGCTGCTCGACGACATGCTCGGTCTGGGGCCGCTCGAGGTGTTGCTCGCCGACGACGCGGTGACCGACATCATGGTCAACGGACCCAAGCAGATCTACGTCGAGCGCGGCGGCAAGTTGCAGTTGACCGACGTGACGTTTCGCGACGACGCCCACGTGATGAACATCGCGACGCGGATCGTGACCCGGATCGGTCGGCGGGTCGACGAGACGACGCCGTTGATGGACGCCCGTCTGGAGGACGGTTCGCGCGTCAACATCATCATATCGCCGCTGACTCTCGACGGTCCCTCCATCTCGATCCGTAAGTTCGCCAAGCAGAAGATCACCCTCGACAAGATGGAGGGAACGAAAAATCTATCGCCGCAGATGGCGACCGTGCTCAGGATCGCCGGACGCTGCCGTCTCAACATCCTGATCTCCGGAGGAACCGGCTCGGGCAAGACGACCCTGCTCAACGCCATGTCGCAAATGATCGACCACGGCGAGCGGATCGTGACCATCGAGGACGCGGCCGAGCTGCAGTTGCAGCAGCCCCATGTGGTCCGCCTGGAGACGCGGCCGCCGAACCTGGAAGGGAAGGGGGAAATCACCCAGCGCGAGCTGGTCAAGAACACCCTGCGGATGCGCCCCGACCGGATCATCCTCGGTGAAATCCGCGCCGGCGAGGCGCTCGATATGCTACAGGCGATGAACACCGGTCACGACGGTTCGATGTGCACCATCCATGCCAACCGTCCGCGCGAGGCGCTGATCCGGCTCGAGAACATGGTCGCCATGACCGGTGTGAAGTTGCCCGCCGAGGCGGTGCGCGCCCAGATTGCCGGGGCGGTGCATATGATCGTGCAAATCGCCCGAATGCGCGACGGGGTGCGCCGGATCACCCATATCACCGAGGTCGTCGGCATGGAGGGTGAAGTGGTCACCACCCAGGACCTGTTCACCTTCGAGTTCAAGGGCGAAGACGAGAACGGGCGGCTGTACGGCGATTTCAAGTCGACGGGGCTTCGGCCCCACTTTTCCACCGGCGCCGAATATTTCGGACTGGATCGCGCCTTGATGGAAGCGATGAACTCGGGAAGTGGAGACGGCCTGTGAGCGGCGCCTTCCTGGCCATCTTTGGCGGTGTCGCGCTGACCCTGGTCATGCTGGCGCTGGCGTTCGGTGGCGGCGCCTCCGGATCACGGGGCCGGCTCAGGAAGCGGGCGCTGGGTTTGCGCCGGCGCCAGACCGCCGGCGGCGCCACCCCGGGAAAGGGCGGGCAAGAGAATGCCAGCCTGAAACGAGTACAGGGGGGCGCCGTCCCCCTGGCGGACGAACTCGCGAAGCGCTTTCTGCCGCGGCAGTCGGCCCTGCGAGACCGGCTTTCGCGGACCGGCCGTGACATATCGCTCGGCACCTATGCCCTGATCAGCGTCGGCGTCACCTTGGTCGCCTTCATCGGTGTCTGGCTGTTTTTCGGTCTTCCGGTTTTCCTTGCCGCCCTGATCGCCGGCGCCGCCGGGTTGGGTCTTCCGCACATGGCGGTGGGGTTCCTCGGCGAACGGCGACAGAAGAAGTTCCTGGCGGTCTTTCCCGATGCCATCGACCTCATCGTCCGCGGCCTCAAGTCCGGGTTGCCGGTCACCGAGTCGATGGCGTCGGTCGGTCGCGAAATGGCCGATCCGATGGGGAGCGAGTTCCGACTGGTTTGCGACAGCGTCCGCTTCGGAAGGCAACTGGAAGAGGTTCTGTGGGAAACGGCCAAGCGCTTGGAGATGTCGGAGTTCAACTTCTTCGTCATCAGCATTTCGATCCAACGCGAGACCGGCGGCAATCTCGGCGAAACGTTGGGCAATCTCTCCAATATCCTGCGCCAGCGGCGCCAGATGCGGCTGAAGATCAAGGCGATGTCCTCCGAGGCCAAGGCCAGTGCCTACATTCTGGGATCACTGCCGTTCGTCATGTTCCTGCTCGTCTACTTCCTCAACCACAGCTACGCCGTGGAGTTGTTCAATGATCCCCGTGGCATGATGATGATAGGGGCGGGCATGGGCAGCCTGCTCACGGGCATCGGTGTCATGGCCAAGATGGTGCGGTTCGAGATATGAACATCGAAAGCCTGCTTCCATTCGGCGTGTCGATGGAGAACGTCATTGCGGCGATGGCCTCACTCGCCGCTTTCGGTACCGTGTGCGCGGTGTGGAACGCGTTGCTGGCGAGGGAAACCGTGGGCGTTCGCGCCAAGCGCCTACGCCAGCGCCGCGAAGAGCTCATGGCCGGGCACATGGCGCCGCGCCGCAACCCCCACCGCAAGGCTTCCGCGATGGGTGTGATGCGCAACGTGACCCACCGTTTCCATCTGCTGCGCAGCAAGGCCGCCGACAAGATCGCAGAGCGTCTCGCCCAGGCCGGCATGAGGTCGAAGGACGCGGTGGTGACGTTCCTGTTCATGAAGATCATCCTGCCGTTCGTTTTCGGCGGCGGTGCGTTCGTGCTGTTCAATATGCTTGGAGTCGGCAAACTGTCGCCGCCGCTGCCGCAGTTGATCCCGCTGGCGGCCGTCGTCCTGGGCGCGTACTTGCCCGATATCTACGTCTGGAACGCGGTCTCGAAGCGCCAGAAGCTCCTTGAGAAGAGCCTGCCGGATGCCCTCGATCTATTGGTCATCTGCGCCGAGGCGGGTTTGGCGCTGGATGCGGCGCTGACCCGGGTCGCGGGGGAAATGGAACGGGGCGGGCCCGAAATCGCCGACGAGATCGGCCTCACCGCGGTCGGGTTGGGGTTCCTGCCCGATCGCCGCCAGGCCCTGGACAATCTGACCCGGCGCTGCGTGCTTCCCGCCATGCGCGGCGTCGTCAATACGCTGATTCAGACCGAGAAATACGGCACGCCGTTGGCCAATTCGCTGCGCGTGCTGGCGGCGGAGTTCCGCGCCGATCGGATGATGAGAGCCGAGGAGAAGGCAGCCAGATTGCCGGCGATCATGACCGTGCCGATGATCCTGTTCATTCTGCCGCCGCTGTTGATCGTTCTGCTTGGTCCCGGCATCCTCAGGATCATCGATGCGCTCGGCAATATGTGAGGTCGAAGTGGGAAAGGGTTCGCCGGGCCGTTAGTCACGGGGTCCAACGGTTCGGCGGTGCCGGGGGGCGGCGATATGCCGCCCCCTGGTGTCCTTCCACCGCCTCGTTCGCGCGGTACGCTTTCGGATGCCGTGGTGCGAATCACCGGTCCGAGCACGGGGGATCTATGGAAGCTCCGCCCTCTCGCCGGATGCGGCGGCAGGAGGAAGATTCTTGCCGCGGGTTTGGACGCCAAGCACGACCTCGGCGAGGGCGCGGCCGGTGAGTTTGCGCAGCGATTGGTAGTAGGCGAGATTGTTTCGGACTTCGTTGTCCTTCAGGTCCATGCTGGCGACGGCGGCGGCCTTCTCGGTTTGCCCGGCGAGACCATAGACGAGCGCCAGGTTCTGACGGACGCGGCGACCGGCGACCGGATCGCCGGCGACCTCGCGGAGGATCTCGACCGCCTCGTCGTAGTTCTTCGCCAGCGCCAGGGAGAGCGCCAGGTTGTTGCGCAAGGACGGGTTGTCGGGCGCCTTCTCCATGCCGTCGACATAGCTTTGCTGCGCCTGTTCGTGGCTGCCCACCAGGTCGAGCGCGACGCCGAGGCCGTTGTAGGCCCGGTATTCGTCGGGATCGAGGTCGATTGCCGCGCGGAACTGGTGCGCGGCCCTTTTCGGACGGTTGAGGGCAATCAGGATCTTGCCGTAGCCCCGCCGGGCCTTGGCGTTGTCGGCGTCGATCGCCAGTGCCGAGCGGTATGCTTTTGCCGCTTCCTCTGGGAGGCCGAGGGTGGCGGTGGTCTCGCCCAGCCCGATCAGCGGCGCCGGCCGTTCCGGCGCCATGGCGTGGGCGCGCCGGTAAAACGACGCCGCCCCGGACAGGTCGCCACCGGCGCGGGTGGAGTTGGCAATCCGCATGATCTGGGCGTATCGGCTCTCATGTTCGTCCGCCACGATCTCCTCGGGAGTGGGCACCTGACCGGCGCAGCCGGCGAGGAAGCCAAACAACACGAAAGCCATCGCCGCTACGCGAACGAAGGGCGGCCGGGAAATATTGCCTGTGTGCACGGGCATCGACGGGCGACTCCTTGAGGTCGTTTGATGGCGCCTGGAACCGGTCGGTCGGTCACGTTCCTTCGAACGTAGAAGGCCGAAATCCATCCCAGGCTCCGCAAAATAAGGTTGTATGCGATATAGGGTTGCAATTTTATGTTGAATTTGGCAAACTGTACAGACTTAAAACGTTGTAGGGGAAGACCGAGCGTGAAAAAGGAATACCTGGAGCTCACACGTTTGATCGAACGGCTCCACAGACGGTTCCTCGATCTCCTTCGTGCCGAACTCAATCGGCTGGGAATCAGGGACATCAACAGTGTTCAAGCGTTGCTCCTCGCCAACATCGGCGCCGAGGAGATCGCGATCCGTGACCTGGTGGAGCGCGGCTACTATCAGGGCTCCAATGTTTCGTACAACATCAAGAAGCTGGCGGAGATGGGCTACCTGAACCAGGAACGTTCGGCCCATGACCGTCGTTCCGTCAGTATCCGTTTGACCGAAAAGGCGCTCGGCGTCGTCGGCGAGATACGCGAATTGGAACAGCGGATCGCCAGCCAGTTGGGCGAACACGAGGTCGGCAGCACCGAAATCGACAACGTGTGTCATGCGTTGAGGCGTGTCGAGCGCACCTGGACCGACTACGTGCACTACGGTCGCGCGTAATCCGCCAATATCAGCGGGCCTATATCAGCGGGCGGGTCTCAGCGGGCGTCGTCACCGCCGAACAAGGGAACCGCGGTCAACGCGGCGCCCACCGACGCGCCGACCAGCACGCGGAACCTGCCATCCTCCGCCAACGACAGGGCCGCCTCGCGCTCGCCCTGTTGATCGCCGTATCCCGTCGAGACCAACAGCCCGCCGGCGAGCCCGGCACGGCGACCCGCCGCCAGGTCGCGGGTCCTGTCGCCGATGATCCACGACCTGGTCAGATCCAAAGCCAGCCGCTCGGCCGCATCGAGCAGCATGCCGGGATTGGGTTTGCGCGCCGGATGGTCGGGATGGCCGTATGGCGGCAAGGCCCTCGGGTGGTGGGGGCAGGCGAACACGCCATCGACGAACGCGCCGGCGGCGGCGAGGTCGCCGAGGATCCGGGTCTGGACGTCGATGAAGGCGTCCCAACCGAACAGTCCCTGACCGATACCCGACTGGTTGGTGACCACCACCACCGGGATGCCTCGCAGATTGGCGGCGGCGATCACCTCCGCCGCGCCGTCGATCAGCCGCACATCCTCGACCCGGTTTAGATAATCGACCTCTTCGACGATTACCCCGTCACGATCGAGGAACAGT
>JAUXFS010000215.1 GCA_030622775.1 Rhodospirillales bacterium
CGAAGGAATCAAGACCGACGAGCAGGCATCCATCTACGGAGGCACGGCCGGGGACCAGTACGATCCATGCTACCACCTCGCCTGCGATACCTTCGACAACATCAGCCTGGAAGCCCTCGACCAGATGAGCGACGCCGCAGCCCACGCGGTGTTGACGTTTGCCATGACCACTTCGTCGGTGAACGGAACCGACAAGGGCAAGGGCCTGGGCAAGTGGAAAAACGGCATGACCTACCTCGGGAGTCACGCGATCAAGTAGCGCCGACGGAAGCGACACCGATCGCTTCGGCTTCCCGTCGAGCAGGGATCGGGGCGGGGTGTCGCGCGGTCGACGATGGGCGGGGCCGCAGGGCCCCGCTTTTCGTTATCGCGCTCCGGAAACCAAGGCGCGGAACGGATATCGGCCCTATTGCCGGACCTTGCGTGCCGCCTCGCGCGCCTGCCTGATCTCCTCGAGGAGCTTGTAGGCGATATAATACTTGTAGATGTTGCGCACATAGACGACCGGCTCACGGCTGATCGTCTTGGCGGTGGCGACTTCGACGTTGCCGAACCACTTGTCGGGATCGAAGCCCAGCGCCGACGCCTTCGTGCGTGCTTTCGAGATGTTTCGGGGGCCGGCATTGTAGGCCGCGAAGGAAAACAGAACCCGGTCCAACGGCGCGATCTCCGGTGCGCTGAAATATCGCTTTCTGAGAAAACGCAGATACTTGACGCCCGCATGCACGTTCGGCTCGGGCTTGTGAATGTCGGGAATGCCGACGTTGGGATCGGCCGCCGTGGTCGGCAGCAGCTGCATGATCCCGACGGCGCCCGCGTGGCTGCGCTTGCTCTGGTCGAGCTTGGACTCCTGGTATCCCTGTGCGGCGATCATCAGCCAGTCGAACTCGTACTTGTCCGCGTACCGCTTTATGATGTCGATCGCCGCCCCGTATCTCTCCCCTCCCTTGCCCGACATCACGTTGTCCATCCACCTGGTGCTGCCGAGGTAACGCTTGATCAGAACGTTTCCCAACAACGTCCCCTTGCGCGCCGTCTTCACGAACCCGTTGACGGCCGCCAACAGCTTCGGGCTGTCCTTGCGCACCGCCCAGGCGATCGATCCACCCGAGTGGACAGCCAGGTCCTGGTGCACCTCGATGTTGTCGAAGACCTGATCCCAGAGCTGGGCCTTGTGGCTGTCGACGATGACGGCCGGGATCAAGCTGGCGTTGACCATGTCCAGAAGGTCGTAGTCTTCCATGTTCTCGTCGGCCTTGCGGAGGGGAATTTCCGGTTTCCCTTCTTTCCCGCGCGATTCGTTCAACGCCGAGAGGTGCTCGAAATAGCTGCTGGACTCCCGCACATGGACTTCCGTGGCGGCGAGATCATCGAGCGAAGCGATGTTCGGAGCCGCCGGACCGGTGATCACCAGCTCGCTCACGTCCGGATAGATGGGGTCGGAAAAGTCGACCAGTTGTTGCCTTGCCGGCGTGATCGTCAGGTTCGCCGCGGCGATGTCGCCCCGGCCTTCCGCCAGGCCGGGCAGGATCTGGTCCCGCGGTACCGGCATCAGAAGCACGTGAACGGCGCGTCCCTTCTTGCGCCGGGTCTTGTTGAGTCGCTTCTCGAAGGCTCTCGCGACCTCCACCGCGAGACCTCGCTGCTCGATCCCGTCGTACGAGAAGAACAAGGGGTTGTAGGCCGTCAGAATCCGGACGAACCCCCGCTCGATCATGCCGTCGAGATCGCCGGTCCAAGGTTCGGCCGCGTGCTCGAGCAGCGCGTCCTCGTCGGCGGTCCCGGTAGCGTCCTGAGCGCCGGCCGACCCCGCGATCAAAAGCGCGGCGAGAAGCCAAGCGATAGCGACAAACGGTTTGATCCTCATTTCCAACCAACTCCCGACTCGGGCCGCGGAACATCCCGGGAGGCGCCCGCCGCCTCGGGGCCGCGCCCCGGTTTCAACTCGCCCGCCGGGTCTTGACGATGGTCTCCAGCCGCTTGATCCGGCGGCGGGTGATGCCGGCATGGTAGTCGGCGCCGGCGCGCACGAAGATGTTGAGCGCCGTCTGGTAGGCCGCCAACGCCTCGTTCAGACGCGCCGGGGCGCTCTCGCGGTTGGCGAGCGTCCACAGCGCGTTGCCGAGGTTGATCTGGGTCAACGCCCAGTGGACGGGCAGCCGATCCCTTGCCCGCACCTCCAGCGCCGCGCGGTAGGCCGCCACCGCTTGGTTGAGCCGCTCGGCGCCGTCCTCGCGCTCGCCCCAGGTCTGCAGCGCGTTGCCGAGGTTGTTCTGGGTCATCGCCCAGGCGAGGGGAAACCGTTCCCGGGTGCGCACTTCCAGCGCCGCGCTGTAGGCCGCCACCGCGGCGGTCAGGTGCTCGGTGCCTTTCTCCCTGTCGCCCAGCGTCCTGAGCGCGTTGCCCAGGCTGTTCTGGGTCGTCGCCCAGTCGAGGGGAAAGCCGTCACGGGTGTACATTCGCAGCGCCGCCCGGTGAGCCTCGACCGCCTGTCGGAGGCCAACCGTGCCCTCCTCGCGCTTGGCCAGGTTCCACAGCGCCGTGCCCAGGTTGTTCTGGGTCATCGCCCAGTGAAACGGCAACTCGTCGCGGACATAGACCTCCAGCGCCGCCTTGTAGGACGCCACCGACTCTTCCAGATGGGCGGTGCCCTCCTCGCGGCCGCCCAGGGTCGAGAGCGCGGCGCCCAGGCTGTTCTGGGTCTTGGCCCAGTCGAGGGGCCGGTGCCTCCGGGTCAGCACCTCCAGGGCGGCGCGGTAGGCCGCCACCGCTTCCTCCAGATGGGCCGTGCCGTCCTCGCGCTCGGCGACCATCTGCAGGGCGTCGCCGAGATTGATCTCGGTCCTCGCCCAGTCGAGGGCGAGCCGGTCGCGATCCAGTTCCTCCAGCGCCGAGCGGAACGCCGCGACCGCGTCCTCCAGCCGCGAGGCCCGGCCCAGGTGCGCGCCCAAGGCCATCTGCGCGGTGCCGAGATGGTTCTGGGTCGTCGCCCATTCCACCGGCAGTTGGTCGCGGGTAAAAACCTCCAGCGCGTTGCGATAGGCGGCCACCGCCTCGTCCAGGCGGTCCGGACCGCCTCCCCACTCACCCAGGGCCAGCAGAGCGGCACCCAGGTTGCTCTGGGTCAGGGCCCAGTGCAGGGGAAGCGCGTTGCGGGTCAGCACTTCCGAGGCGGCGCGATGCGCCGTCACCGCCTCCTGCAGGTGGTGGGTGCTTTGCTCGCGTTGCCCCAGGAAACGCAGCGCGATGCCGAGATTGTGCTGGGTCATCGCCCACGACACCGGGAGACGCTGGCGCGTCAACACCGCCAGCGCGGCGCGGAAAGCCGTTGCGGCGTCCTCCAGGTGTTCCGTGCCTTCGCTGCTCCGGCCCAACCCGGTCAGCGCCGCGCCGCGGTTGTTTTCGATCATCGCCCAGCGCAACGATAGCTGATCCGGGGTATAGACCTTCTGCGCTTCCCGGTAGGCGGTCAGCGATTGTTCCAGGTGGTCCGGCTCCTGTTCCTGTTCGCCCAGTGTCCTCAGCGCGTTGCCGAGGGTGTTCTGGGCCATCGCCCACAGGCTCGGGTTCTCGAGCCGGTCGGTTTCGGCGAGCATCGCCCGCAGGTCGGCGACGGCGCCTTCGAGCCATTCCGCATCCCGCGCCTGCCTGCCGACCGCGGCGGCGGCGGCGGCGTAGGCGACGCGGATCCGCTTGAGCGCGCGCGGGCTCAGATCGCCGGGAGGACGTTTCAGGACCTCGGCGATGTTGCCGACGGCGGGAGAGAGCAGGTCGACCAGATCCTGCGCCTGCTGTTCGGTGAACGGATCGACGCCGGTGAGGGCGGCCGCGTAGACCACGTCCGCGAGGTCGTCGCCGAAACCGTCGGGGAGTTCGAGGTTGTCGCCGACCGACCGGTAGGAGCGGACTTCGCCGTGGGGCGCCACCGCGGCGGAGAGAAAGCGCAGCATCAGCCCGCGTTCCGGCGAGCACCTTCCCCAGACGAGGACGTCGGCGCCCGCGTCGCGCGCCGTGCGGCGCCCGGACCGCAGTGCGGCGGCGAGACTCTCGACCGGATCGCCCTTTTTGTCGACGCTCAGCGTGCTGAAGGTGCGGACGACCCGGATCGCCGGGTAGCGCTCGAGGCAACGCGCCACGTGCTGGGTCCGTGATTTGGCCTGGTCGTCGCTGGCGAGGTCGGCGACCATCACCGTAAAGCGCGTCCGCACCCCCTCCGCCGCCTGAACCGGCTGGAAACCGCGAAACACCGGTTGCGGCAACTCGGCCGCGGCCGTCCGTCCGGCCGGCTCGGCGCCGTCCACCGGCGGTTCGTAGACGGCGGGCGGGCCAAGTTCGTCGAAGCGGAAAAGCCTGAAGGCGCGGTCGGCGTTGTAGTCGAGCACGCGGAGATCGTCGCTCTCGCGGAGATCGTGCTCGACCACCGAAAAATGAGCGCCGTAGCGTTGCCGCGCCAGATCGAGGGGAATTTCGCACGAGACGAATTTCTCGATCCCCTTGTTCTTGAGCTTTTCGAGCAACCCCTCGTCGGTTGCCGACGGGTAAGAGGTCAGGATCACCAGGGGCCCGCCCCCGGTGAGCAGCATGATCGTTTTCATTACGCCCCTATCACGGCCGATTGACGTCCTCCCGAGACCGGCAGCTTACACCGGCTTTGCGCCGGAGACATAGGTCTCGTGGTCGGGATCAGAAATCGATGCAGCGCCCCTTCCGCTCCCAA
>JAUXFS010000395.1 GCA_030622775.1 Rhodospirillales bacterium
GACATGGTCAACTACGAGCAAAACCAGGAAGCGCTGACCGAAACCCCGCCTTCGGTGCCGGAGGACTTCGCGGCGGATGTGGCGACCGCGCGCGCGGTGATCGAAAGTGCGCTCGACAACGGCCGGGGGTGGCTCACCGAACCCGAGGCGACGGCGGTGCTGGACGCGTACGGCATTCCCGTCGTGCCGACGCTTTCGGCCGCGGATCCAGAGGCGGCGGCGGCGGTTGCCGAGCAATTGGCCGGTCCGGTGGCGCTCAAGATTTTGTCGCCGGACATCCTCCACAAATCCGACGTGGGCGGCGTGGCTCTCGAACTTCCAACTCCGGCCGCCGTACGCGACGCCGCCGAGGCAATGCTAGAACGCGTTCGCGCCGCCTTGCCGGAGGCCCGCATCGACGGTTTCACCGTGCAGCCGATGGCGGAACGGCCGGACGCCTTCGAGTTGATCTGCGGAGTCATCGAGGATTCCCAATTCGGACCGGTGATCCTGTTCGGGCACGGTGGAACGGCAACCGAGATCATCGAAGACACGACCCTCGCCCTACCCCCGCTCAACATGCACCTGGCCCGCGAGGCGATGGCGCGAACCCGGGTTCACTCCCTGTTGCAGGGATTCCGTGGCCGCCCTCCGGCCGCGTTGGACGACGTGGCGCTGACCCTCATCAAGATCTCTCAATTGGTCATCGATTTCGGCGAGGTCGTCGAAATGGATATCAACCCGCTGCTCGCCGACGAGACCGGGGTGATGGCGCTCGACTCCCGCATCCGGGTGCGGCGGACGGCGGAACACCCAGCCAAACGGCTGGCAATCCGCCCCTACCCCAAGGCGTTGGAGGAAACCTTGAGCCTGCCCGACGGGCGGACGTTCCTTCTCCGTCCGATCAGGCCCGAAGACGAGCCGGCATTTCATGACCTGTTCTCCCGTTTGTCGCCGGAAGCGATCCGGATGCGTTTTTTCGCGCCCCAAAGCGCTCTCAGTCATCAGCTCGCCGCACGCCTCACTCAGATCGACTACGACCGGGAAATGGCCCTGGTACTGACCGAGCCGGGAATTCCGGGGAAGAGCGAGATCTATGGAGGGGTTCGAATCGCCGCCGACCCCGACGGCGAGAAAGCCGAATACGCGATCACGGTCCGGGGTGACCTGGCCGGCAGGGGGCTTGGGCCACTGTTGATGCGTCGGATTATCGACTATGGCCGCGCGCGCGGGATCAAGGAAATCTTCGGCGAGGTGTTGCGGGTGAACACGCCGATGCTGAAGGTCTGCGAACGGTTCAAGTTCTCGCGTAAAGCGAACCCCGACGAACCGGGAGTCGTCGAAGTCCGGCTGAAGCTTTGAGCGCCCGCTCGCGCCCACACGATCAGCCTGCCGGCGGAATTGCCGAGCGTCTTCCCACGGTTGCCGGGAACCACCGGCAACCCGGTGGCTGTCCGGAGATGCAACCGGAAAGGGCCGGTAAAGAATTCGAGATCAGGTCCCGTGAAACCGCTCAGTCCACCGGCGCCAAATCGACGGCTTTCAGCCCGCGTGGCTCCTGTCGGATGTTGAAGTTGACCCGCTGCCCATCCGTGAGGCTGCCCATGCCGGCCCGCTCGACCTCGGAGATATGCACGAAGGCGTCCTTTCCCCCCTCGTCGGGAGTAATGAAGCCAAACCCCTTTGTGGCGTTGAACCACTTGACCGTGCCCGTAACCATACCTGCTCCTCGCTTACTACGTGTCGAGACACAACCCGTCCACTGTGCCTCGTAGGCCGGATCTCACACCCGCCGGGCCCCGCCAGGGCCGACCGTTCGCCAGCCAGATCAAAGCACGCCATTTCATGGGTGGCATCCAAATTCAGTAGTGGAGGATCACTGGTCAGAGTCAATAAGAAAAACGGTGGGACAAACGTCGCAAATCTACTTTCCGGCGAAAGGTGGTTTCGATGCCATCACGTTTGCGTTCTTTGTCGGGCTCGGCTTTGGACAACATAACTCCGGCCCCGGACGTTCGTTCGAAGGCCCTGACCGACGCTTTGTTCGGCGCGCCGGCAGGGCGAGGCCGTCGCCCACCGCCTCGCCCGAGAAGGCGCCGCCGTTTATTTTGCACCTGCGAAGGAAATCGACACGCCGGACACGCAGAACGACGGGTACGAGTCAGGTTTTGCTTTGACACTGCCGCCCAAGGGTCTTAGTTTCAGCGGTTCTGCGGGGGCACAAATCTCCCTGGAGACGAATGAGAGAGCTTGGCTCGGGGAGCGTTGCCGCGCTTGTGCAGTGCGACAATGTGCAATATGCGAGCCGAGTGAAATGAGATCGCCGGGGGGGCTTGCGAGCCGCCGGCGCGGGTAGGGAACGTGGAGCCGGACTTAGGGTTTGGCTCGACCAAGGAGGATCATGAAAGACCATGCCTCTCGACGCGAAGACGCTCGAAAACTTTAAGGCCCGACGCAAAAAAATCTTCACGGCGGGTGGTGAAAAAAGGATCAAGGCTCGCCACGACAAAGGCCTAATGACGGCCCGTGAGCGGCTAATGTGCCTTTTTCAACCGGATACTTTCCAGGAGATGGGCTCGTACATAAAACACCAGTGTACGTCCTTCGGCATGGAGAAGGAAGACTTCCCGGGCGATGGTATTGTCACGGGGACCGGTTTCGTAGACGGGCGCCAGGTGACCGCTTTCAGCCAGGACTTCACCGTTCTCGGCGGCTCCCTGGGCAAGATGCACGCGCGGCGGATGGTTCAGGGAATGGATTACGCCCTGAAGAACGGAACGCCGATGGTGGGCATCTCCGATTCCGGCGGGGCACGCATCCAGGAAGGAGTCGACGCGCTCTCCGGTTACGGCGAGGTCTTCTACAGGAACGTCATACTTTCAGGCGTGGTCCCGCAGATCGCGATCATCGCCGGTCCGTGCGCGGGCGGCGCCGCCTATTCTCCGGCGCTGACCGACTTCATCATCATGACCCGGCAAAACGCCCAGTTGTTCATCACCGGCCCCCAGGTCATCAAGGCGGTGACCGGCCGTGAGGTGACGATGGAGGAGGTGGGTGGCGCCATCATGCACTCGACCATCAGCGGCAACGTCCACTTCGTCGCCGAGGACGATCGCCACGCCGTCGAGATCGCCAGACAGATCCTGAGCTTCCTGCCCTCCAACAACTCCGAGGACCCGCCGCACAATCCGACGCCGGCGGTGACCATGACCGAGGACTCGGGAATGGACCAATTGGTTCAGTCCGATCCCTCCGCGCCGATGGATATGGGAAAGATCGTCAGACGCTTGGTCGACGACGGCAACTTCCTGGAAGTCCACGCCAGCTTCGCCAAGAACA
>JAUXFS010000145.1 GCA_030622775.1 Rhodospirillales bacterium
ACAATCCGACGCCGGCGGTGACCATGACGGAGGACTCGGGAATGGACCAGTTGGTTCAGTCCGATCCCTCGGCGCCGATGGATATGGGAAAGATCGTCAGACGCCTGGTCGACGACGGCAACTTCCTGGAGGTCCACGCCGGCTTCGCCAAGAACATGATCGTCGGTTTCGGCCGGGTGGAGGGGATCGTCGTTGGTTTCCTGTGCAACAACTCGATGGAAAAGGCCGGTTGTCTCGACATCGACTCCTCCGACAAGGGGGCGCGATTCATTCGGTTCTGCAACGCGTTCAACATTCCGATCTGCACGCTTGTGGATGTTCCCGGGTTCCTTCCCGGCATCGACCAGGAACGGGGCGGTATCATTCGCCACGGCGCCAAGTTGCTCTTCGCCTATTCCAGCGCGACCGTGCCGAAAATCACCATCCTTACCCGCAAGTCGTATGGCGGTGCGTATCTCGCCATGTGCAGTCAGGACCTGGGCGCCGATGTCGTCCTGGCGTGGCCGACGGCGGAGGTCGCGGTGATGGGCGCCGACGGCGCGGTGAACATTCTCTACCGCAAGGAGTTGAAGGCGGCCGAAGACCCGGCGGCACTGCGCGCGGAGCTGGTCGCCGAGTATCGGGCCGAATTCGCGTCGCCGTACCTGGCGGCCGCGCGCGGGTACGTGACCGACATCATCGAGCCCTCGCAAACGCGCTCGCAACTTTCGATGTCGCTTCGCAAGCTTCTCGGCAAGCGCGAACTGCGTCCGCCAAAGAAGCACGGAAACATCCCGCTTTAGCGGCGAAGGCCCGCGTCAGGGCCGGACGAAAAGAGACGCCGGACGGAAAGAGACGAACGAGGAGGGTGATTGATATGGGTGCGAGTTCAGGGGTGACGTGGGACGAAGTCCTCGTCCAGGGGCTTTTCGCCTACGGTCTGACGATCGTCGTCGCAATGACGGCGGCCGGCCTGATCTGGCTCATCGTCTATACGCTCGAAGCCATGCAAAAAAAGCGGCAGGTCGCGGCCGCGGCGACCACCGTGCAGGTCGCGGTGACGCCGGAGCCCGAGAAGGTCGACGAAACCGCCCAGCATGTCGCCGCCGTGGCCGCCGCCGTCTATGCGACCCTAGGCGCCGCCCGCCTCGTGTACATCGGAGAAACGGCTCCCGGCGGGACATGGACGAGCACCGGCAGAACCATCCAACAGACTTCGCATATGCCCAGGCGCTCGCCCAAGCGCTGATTACCGATACTTTCGAGGGACGGACCAATGGCAAAACATTTGAAGATTACGGTTGAAGGCAAGGTTTACGACGTCATCGTCGAGGATGTCACCGAAGACGCCGGCAGCTCGCTTTATCCCCAGCCCGGGATGGCGGCCGCACCGGCGCCGGCCGCACCGGTAGCGGCGGCGGCACCGGCGGCGCCACCGCCGTCGGCCGCCGCGCCGGCCGCCGCGGGCGCCCAGGACAAGGTCGCTCCCATGGGCGGCATCATCGTCGAGGTCAGCGTCGCCGTCGGCGATCAGGTCAAGACCGGCGATCAGGTGGCGGTTATCGAGGCGATGAAGATGAAGACCATGATTGCCGCCGACCACGACGGCAAAGTGACAAAGGTCATGGTCAAAGCCGGGGATGCGGTCGACTCGGGCCAAGCCCTGATGACCATCGAATAGGGCGCGGTGAAGCGCCATGGGTGAGATAGACTTTCTGCAAATCTTCCAGGGTGTTGCGACCCTGGCGGACTCCGAGCCCAAGATCATGATCGGCCGAGTGGTGCTTATCGCCACCGGCCTCCTCCTCATCTACCTGGGCAAGAAGGGCGTTCTCGAAGCGCTGATCATGATCCCGATGGGGGTTGGCATGGCCACGATCAACGCGGCCGTCATGTTCGTCACGCCGAAGATGGCGCTCCCGGGTGACGTCGACCCGGCGACGGGGCTGGCCAAGGGTACGCTGTTTCTCAACCCGCTGATCTCGGAAGGGGAAAAGTGGATCGACGTGCTGCAGATCCAGTGGCTGCAGCCGGTCTATTCGTTCACCTTCTCCAACGGCCTCATCGCCTGCTTGGTGTTCATGGGCATCGGTTCGCTGCTCGACGTCGGTTTCGTCATGGCGCGGCCGTTCAAGAGCATGTTCATCGCGCTCTGTGGCGAACTCGGTACCGTCATCGCGTTTCCTTTGGCGATCCTCATGGGCCTGCCCCTGGCGGATGCCGCGGCCACGGCGACCATCGGCGGCGCCGACGGCCCGATGATCTTGTTCGCCGCGCTGATGCTGTCGGAAGACCTGTTCGTGCCGATCACCGTGGTCGCCTACCTCTATCTCGGCCTCACCTACGGCGGCTATCCGTTCTTGATCAAGGCGATGGTACCCCGGCGCATTCGCGGGCTGAAGATGCCGGTGGAGCACACCCACGCGATCACCTCGGGAGAGAAGCTCGTCTTCGCGGTGGTCGCGGCGACCGCCCTTTGCCTGCTGTTCCCGGTTGCGGCGCCGCTGTTCATGTCGCTGTTCGTCGGCGTGATCATTCGCGAGAGCGGCCTCAACCACTACCAAGAGCTGTTCAGCGGCCCGCTTCTCTATGGCGCGACCTTCTTCCTCGGCTTGCTGCTCGGCGTGCTCTGCGAGGCGAGCATCATCCTCAAGCCGGAAGTGCTGATCCTGCTGGTCATCGGCATCGTGGCGTTGACCTTCTCCGGAATCGGCGGACTGTTGGGCGGCTACGTCCTGTACTTCTGGTACAAGCGCAAGGGCATCAACTACAACCCGGTCATCGGCATCGCCGCGGTGAGTTGCGTGCCGACGACGGCGAAGGTTGCGCAAAAGACGGTCTCGGAGGTCACACCCGACGCGATCATCATGCCGCACGCCCTCGGCGCCAGTATCTCGGGGGTGATCACCTCCGCGATCTTCGCGGCGGTACTGATTACCATGGTTCGTGCCTCCGGAGGGGGCGCGTTCTAGACGGTGACGGATCGCGGCCGGCGGCGCGCTTTTTGGAAACGGCTGCCCCGATGGGTCTATTGGACCACCGGGGCAGCCATCTCTTTTATCGGGGCGTTCACCGCAATGATCGTCGCCGAACAGTTCCCGCTCGAGCAGCGGTTGCCGTTCTGGATCGCCGGAACGGCAATCATCTTCACCGGCCTTTGGGTGCTCTCGATGGGCACCAAATCCCGCCTCGACAAATCCGAGCAGCAAGAACGCGGCGGCGATTGACGCTGATGATTGACCGTGGCGGGTGAGGCTGGAGCGGGCGAAGGGAATCGAACCCTCGTCTAAAGCTTGGGAAGCTTTCGTTCTACCATTGAACCACGCCCGCACGCCGTGGTGCGGCTCCCGATTTCTGTATAAGCCGTTGGTTTCCGCCGTGCAAGACGGCCGGCGCTTCCCCTGTCGATCACGAGCATGTTACGGCCTTCCCCCTTGGCTTTTCCGGTGAGCCCCGTTAACACGGAAGGTACGGTTCAGGGCGGCACCGGGTCGCCGAGGGAAAATACAAATGGGTCAATATCGAGGCCCCCGGTCTTCGTCGTGAGCCGCTTGTGATGCCCCGCATCACGGCGTGCCTCGCTCCTTGCCGAAAACCGCGAAAGGTCGTCACAATGGGTCAATATCGAGGTTTATTAGTATAACATGCCTGACACCAACCTGGCACCGCTGCCGGGGCTGACTCCCGCCAAGTTCAGTGATCCCGACGTGACCGCCAAGGGCGAACCGCGCGCCCAGGTGGCGTTGAGCAGACTGAAAACCCTGTGGTTCAACACCGGCAGCCTGTGCAACATCGCCTGCGACCACTGCTATATCGAATCCAGCCCGACCAATGACCGGCTGGCCTACCTCGGCGCCGCGGAGGCGGGCGAGTATCTCGACGAGATCGCCCGCGAACGCATGCCGGTGGAGGAAATCGGGTTCACCGGCGGCGAACCGTTCATGAACCGGGAACTTCCGGCGATGCTCGAGGAGTGCCTCGGCCGCGGCTTTCGGGTGCTGGTTCTGACCAACGCGATGAAGCCGATGCACCACCACAGGAAAAGGCTGCTGGCGCTGCGCGCCGCGTACGGTGACGCCCTCACCCTGCGGGTTTCCGTCGACCACTATACCCGGGACAAGCACGAGCAGTTGCGTGGTCAACGAACCTGGGAACCGATGCTGGAAGGCCTGCACTGGCTGGCGAACAATGGCTTCAATGTCCATGTCGCCGGACGCACCCCGTGGGATGAACCGGAACAGGCCCTCAGGGCGGGTTACGCCGCCCTTTTTGCCGCCGAGGATATTCCCGTCGATGCCGGCGACCCGAAGGCGCTGGTGCTGTTTCCGGAAATGGACACCTTTGCGGACGTGCCCGAGATCACGGTGCATTGCTGGGACATCCTCGGCGTCGCTCCGGAGAGCATGATGTGCGCGACGTCGCGCATGGTGATCAAACGCAAGGACGCCGCCACGCCCGTGGTGGTCCCGTGCACCCTGTTGCCGTACGACTCCCAGTTCGAGTTGGGCGCCAGGCTGAGCGATGCCGGTTCGGCGGTCAAGCTCAACCATCCTCACTGTGCCCAGTTTTGCGTGCTCGGGGGCGGCTCCTGCACCCCTGCGTAGGCCTCCGGCCGTTCGACGGGCCCCTGGACAAATGCTCCAACCGGCCTAAGTTTAACGAAAGAGGCGGGGCCGAGCCGACGTCGGTGATCCGCTGCCACAGCTTCGACAAACAGGTGACCCGTGCCGCATTCGGAATCGCAACCGTTGGGGACGTACGCGCAAACGACGCACCAGATCACCATCACCGTGCGGCCGTTCTATCTGGAGGACCAATCGGTCCCGGAGGCACGGCACTTCGTCTGGGCCTACCACGTACGGATCGAGAACCACGGCAACGAGACCGTCCAACTGCTGACCCGCCATTGGCGGATCACCGACTCCCTCGGCACCCTGCAGGAGATCCGGGGCGACGGCGTGGTCGGAAAACAGCCGGTGCTGCGGCCCGGCGAAGACTTCGAATACGCCAGCGGCACCCCGCTACCGACACCGTCCGGCATCATGGTCGGTACCTATCACATGCAGTCCGAAAAGGGAGAGGCTTTCGACGTCGACATCCCTGCTTTCTCGCTGGACAGTCCCCATATCAAGGAACCCGTGCATTGAAACGGCTGCTGCGCCGGGCGCGGACGGTCGTCGTACCTGGAGAGATTCGGGGGGCGGATTCGAGAAACGGAGAGAAATGGTGAGCACGCCGGAACCACTAAGATTTGGCGAACGGCAGAATGCGACGGGGGCCGCGGCCGACGCGAAAGGCGAGAGCGTTGCCGGTCCGGCGAAACCCGGCCGCGAAGAAGTCGAGGAGGCCGTGCGCACCCTGATCCGTTGGGCCGGCGACGACCCCTCCCGAGAGGGACTTCTCGAGACCCCTCGCCGGGTCGTGGACGCCTACCGGGAGTTTTTCGGCGGCTACGATGCCGACCCGGTCGAGATCCTTCGGCGGACGTTCGAGGAGACCGACGGTTACGACGAGATGGTCCTCCTCCGCGACATCCGTTTCGAATCCCATTGCGAACATCACATGGCGCCGATCATCGGTCGCGCACATCTGGCCTATCTACCCCACCACCGGGTGGTGGGAATCAGTAAGCTGGCGCGCCTGGTCGAGGTCTACGCCCGCAGGCTGCAGATCCAGGAAAAGATGACCGCCCAGATCGCCAACACCATCAACGACATTCTCGAGCCCAAGGGTGTCGCGGTGGTCATCGAAGCGGCGCACCAATGCATGACGACCCGTGGCATCCATAAAACGGGGGTGACCATGGTAACGAGCCGCATGC
>JAUXFS010000412.1 GCA_030622775.1 Rhodospirillales bacterium
ACCCCTGTCGCAAAAAAACGAGATCGCTAATGGTCGGCGATGACGGGGCTGGTTTCAAAACGTTTGATCTCGGTTTTCCCAGTTGACTCCTCCCAAGCACCAGAAACGGTGCCACATCTGGGCATTGACAGCAAGCCAAACGACGCAACCTGGGTTCGCGCCTTCGGATGGGCCGCCGGTGTGGGCGGGATCGGTCGGGGAACGGTCACTCCATGCCGAGCAGCTTGTAGGCGCGGCGGGTGTAGTCGCCGAAGCCCTTCTCGGTCTTGATGTCGAGATGGCGGGGATGGGGCAGGGCGATTTCGAACTCGTCGGCCATCCGCGCCGGGCCGGCGGTCAGCACGACGACCTTGGTGCCGAGGAACACCGCCTCGGTGATGCCGTGGGTGACGAAGATGATGGTCTTTTTCGCCTTTCGCCAGATGCCGAGAAGTTCCAGGTTCATCTTCTCCCGGGTCAACGCGTCGAGGGCGCCGAACGGCTCGTCCATCAGGATCAGCTTGGGATCGTGGACCAGGGCGCGGGCGATTGCCGCCCGCTGCTGCATGCCGCCCGACAGTTCGTAGGGGTACTTGTCCTCGAAGCCGACGAGCCCGACCATGTCGAGCAGGTCCATCGCCCGCTCGCGGCTCGCCTTTGCCGGCAGGCCGAGGATCTCCGCCGGCAGCAGCACGTTGTCGACGATCCGCCGCCACTTGAGCAGCAGCGCCTGCTGAAACACCATGCCGACGTCGCGGCCGGGGTCGAAGGCGGTCGCGCCGGAGCCGATGCGGACGACGCCGTCGGTGTGGGTGTAAAGACCGGCGAGGATCTTGAGCAGGGTGGTCTTGCCGCAGCCCGACGGGCCGACGATCGACACCAGCTCGCCCTCGTCGACGTCGAAGGTGACGTCGGAGACCGCCAGAAACTCCTGGCCGCGGCTGCGGAACACCATCCGCACCCCGGCGAGGTGGATGAACGGCTCGTTGCCGGGGGTCCGCTCCATCATCGCCATCAATCGAGGCGGGCGTCGCGGACGACGGTGATTCGCTCCAGGAGCAGCACGATCCAGTAGAGGACGACGCCGACCAGGGTGATCAGCAGCACCGCCATGAACATCGCCGCGGTGTCCAGGGTCACCTGAACCTGCAGCATCAGATAGCCGAGCCCCTCTTCGGAGGCGATGAACTCGCCGACGATGGCGCCGGCGACGGCGAGGACGACGGCGACCTTCATCCCCGAGAAGATGTAGGGCAGCGAGCCGGGCAGTTGGATCTTGGTGAACACCTGCCAGCGCGACGCCCGCACCGTGCGCACCAGGTCGATCAGTTCCGGGTCGACCTCGCTGAGGCCGCGGGCGGTGGTCAGCAGGATCGGCAGGAAGCAGATGCTGAACGCGATGACGATGTTGGGACCGACGCCATAGGAGAACCAGACGATGAACAACGGCCCCAGCGCCACCTTGGGGATCATGTTGAGGCTGACCAGCAGCGGCATGAAGGTGACCTCGAGGAGGCGAAACCAGGAGAACACCAGGGCGAGGCCGACGCCGACCACCAACGCCAGCAGATAGCCGCCGAAGATCTCGCCGGCGGTGATCATGGTGTTGTGGAGCCAGTTGTACTCCTTGCCGAGGGACTCGAGGGTGGCGGTCGGCGTCGGCATGACGTAGGACGGAACGTCGCCCAACACGACGAACAGATGCCAGAAGATCACCACCGCCACGTGGATCGAGACGACCAGAACCCAGTGGCCCACCGTCTCGTTGACCTTGCGGCGCCCGGACCCGCGTTCGGTCCCGCTTTTGCCGCCGGCCGGCCCGGTCGGCGTCCGGTTCGGATCTACGGCCGCCATCGGTTCGGTCCTTCGCCGGCTCGCGCAGCCGACGGGGCCGGTCCTTGTTCAGGTTCTGAAGTTTGCAAGATCATCCGCCGCCGATCCGTTCAGCCAACCCGGGACAAGGTATTCGGATACCGGCCCGTTCTGTCAACAGGCCTTAGTAGACGCCGTCCAGGGTGTCGTAATGGGTCGGCTTGCCCAATGACGGCATTTCCCGCGACACCCAGTCGGCGATCCAGGTGACGATGCGCTCCGACGGCACCACCGGATAGCCGAACAGGTCCGCCGCGACGCCGCCGTTGACCAGGCAGATGCGGTTGGCCTCGGCGTTCACGAACGTCGGCTGCTTGCCCATTCTGCGGCCGATCGATACCGCCAGATCGTGGATATTGGTCACCTCGGCGCCGGCGATGTTGATCGGGCTCATCGGCACCGTGCAGTGCAAAAGGCTCCGCAGCGCCTGGCTGTTGGCGTCGCCCTGCCAGATGGCGTTGACGTGGCCGGCGGAGAGGTCGACCGGCCGGTCGTTGAACACCCGGGTCGCCACCTCGTGGAACACGCCGTAGCGCATGTCCTGGGAAT
Source organism: Rhodospirillales bacterium (assembly GCA_030622775.1). Taxonomy (GTDB): domain Bacteria; phylum Pseudomonadota; class Alphaproteobacteria; order Rhodospirillales; family Defluviicoccaceae; genus JAUXFS01. Next base: position 2,401 of record JAUXFS010000412.1, read on the forward strand.
AGCACAGCCTGAACCCGCGCATCGGCGCCTCGTTCCTGATCGAGAAGAACTCGAAGGACCGTTCGCGCCCGACACAGGAATTGGCGTATTCGCCGGGCGCCGCGTAGGGCGGGTCGTTCTCGGTGCAGCCCTGGCGGACGATGCTGGAGCTCGGGTAGACCAGGATCGTCGAGAACACGACGATCCGCGAGTTCGCAAACGCCTCGCCGACAAGGGCGGGAACGTAAGTGTTCATCGCCCAGGTGAACGACTCCATGCCGGCGGTGCCGAACTTCTTGCCGGCCATGTAGACGATGTTCGGGAGCTTCGGGATGCCCTGGACCTGCTCGCGGTCGAGCAGGTCGGCGACGTGGGTTTCGATGCCCCACGATTCGAGCCGTTGCTTGACCGCGGCGTCGCTGAACCGGGCGACGCCGACGATCCGCTTGTCGGGCGCCGCCCGCTTGGCGAGGCGGGCCAGGGTCGGCCCCATCTTGCCGGCGACGCCGAGGATCAGGATGTCGCCCTCGATCTTGTTCATGTCGTCGATCAGCGCCTGGGACGGGGTCGACATGAAGTCTTCGAGGTGGTCTTCGTTCTCGAAACCGTCGGGGAACATGCCCGGGTGCAGCACTTGCTTATCCGAGGAGATGGCGGTCATCGTCGGCCTCTATTTCAATGCGTCGATGGTCAAAGCTCAGGTGCCCGTCTCGCGCACCGCCACGGTGTCGTTGTCGGCGAGCCACCGAACCAGGTTGGCGCGCACGAAATCGTCGTCATTAAGCTCCGGATAGGCGGCGAGGACACGATCGATCTG
>JAUXFS010000135.1 GCA_030622775.1 Rhodospirillales bacterium
CCCTTTTCGTCGCCGACTCGACCACCCAGGCGCGCACCGCCCGCGGCAGAAAGGCGCGGACGACCAGGGGACCGCCGGCCACCAGCTCATGCATCCCGAGAAAACCGAAGGGGTCCCGGTGATCCGCCGAAACGACGGCGGCGATGTCGCCCGCGTCGGCGAGCGGCGGCAGAGGACGCGGTTCCGCCTTCGGCGCAACCGGTTTCGCGGCGGTTTTCGGTTTCTCGGCGGCGACGGGCTTGCTCTTTCCGGGCACGGCCTTCGATACCGCCGAAGCGGCGCCCTCGGCCCCGGCTTTCTTCGGTGCGACCGCGACGCCCTTGGCGGGCGCGGGCGGCATCACCGCCGGCTTCGCCCGAATCGGCTTGGCCGCCGCAGCGGTCGGGCGGACGGAACTCCCGGTCTCTGATTTGCCCTTGTTGGCGCCCATTTGCTTCATCCCTTGTGAACGCGATCGTGTGGCCCGCGCCACCGCGGACGGAACCGTGCCGCGGGTGGTTGTAGCCGGGAAACCCGACCGTGTGAAGTCCGTCGCGATCGTCGAATACGGTCGCATCCGGATGTGTCGGCGTAGGTTCGGGAAAGCGCCGTTCCCCGACTATCGGGCGCCTTTCGGCGAATAGCGGATGGGGTACGACAACCTTTGCGACCCGACCGCGAAGACCCGGCAAACGAGGGTTACATGGGATAGGGGCTCTGCTATAAGCGTGCCGATTTTCCAAAAGATTGGGATAGGTCAAGGTTCGACTTCGCGGGAAGAGCGGGATCCAACGACCGACTTCACCCACCGCGGGGGTATGGATCGACGAACGCAACAACGTGGATCGGGGAGATCAAGACAGATGCAACGCGACGCGACTTCGAATTCGATTGAGGCTCCCGAGGATCTGCAGCCGGCCGCCGCGGAAGGAATGGATGTCGAAAATCTGATCAAGAGCTTCAACTTCCATCTGAAGTTCACCCTGGCCAAGGACCAGTACTCGGCCTCGGATCAGGACCGGTACCAAGCCCTCGCCCTCGCCGTTCGCGATCGCCTGACCGGACGGTGGATTCAGACGCAGCAAACCTATCACCATCAGAACGTCAAGCGGATCAACTACCTGTCGCTGGAGTTTCTCATCGGCCGGGCGATGGGCACCAACGTCATCAACTTGTTGATGGAAGACACCTGCAGGGAGGCGATGACGGCGCTCGACCTCGACTGGGACGAGTTGCGCGACGTGGAAGTCGACGCGGCCCTCGGCAACGGCGGTCTCGGCCGATTGGCCGCATGCTTCCTCGATTCGATGGCGACCCTGAAGCTTCCCGCCTTCGGTTACGGCCTGCGTTACGAATACGGCATCTTCAAGCAGCGGCTCGAGAACGGCCACCAGGTCGAGGAGCCGGACAACTGGTTGCAAAGCGGCGATCCATGGGAAATCGGCCACCCCGAAATTCGTTACCTGGTCAACTTCGAGGGCCGGGCGGAACCGCGACGGACCAGGGGCGTCACCCGTTGGGACTGGGTCGATACGCGGCCGATCTTCGGCTCGGCTTACGACATGCCGATCATCGGTTACGGATCCTACAACGTCAACACGCTCAGACTGTGGACGTCCGAGGCGACCCAGGAATTCCATTTCCAGGACTTCAGCCGCGGTTCCTACGTGGAAGCGGTCGAGGACAAGGTGATGGCGGAGAACATCACCAAGATCCTTTATCCGAGCGACGCCATCTACGCCGGACGCGAGCTGAGGCTGCGCCAGCAGTACTTTTTCGTGTCCTGTTCCATTCAGGACATCATCCGGCGTTTCAAGCAGGACAACGACGACTGGCTCACCTTCCCCGACAAGGCATTCATCCAGATGAACGACACCCATCCGGCGGTCGCCGTGCCGGAACTCATGCGAATCCTGATCGACGAGGAGGAACTCGATTGGAATAGGGCTTGGGAGATCACCGTCAACTCGACCGGCTACACCAACCACACGTTGTTGCCCGAGGCGCTGGAGAAATGGCCGGTCAGCATGTTCGAGCGGCTGCTGCCCCGCCACCTGCAGATCATTTACGAGATCAACAGCCAGTTCCTGCGCAAGGTCGCGACCCGCTATCCCGGCGACTCCGGCCGGTTGCAGCGAATGAGCCTCATCGAGGAACAACCGGAAAAGCAAATTCGCATGGCCAACATGGCCGTCGTCGGCAGCAAATCGACCAACGGCGTTGCCGCCCTGCACACCCGGTTGTTGAAGCAGCAGGCGATGCCCGATTTCGCCGAGTTCTACCCGAACAGGTTCAACAACAAGACCAACGGCGTCACGCCGCGACGCTGGCTCCTGAAAGCCAATCCGGGGCTCTCCTCGCTGATCAACGAGACCATCGGCGAGGGATGGATCACCGACCTCGACCAGTTGAGAGGGCTCGAGAAATACGCGGACGACCCCGGCTTCCGTGCGAAGATCCGCGAAATCAAACACGCCAATAAGGTGGCGCTGGCGGACTTCATCCAGCGCGAGATCGGGATCGCCGTCTCACCCGATTCGATGTTCGACGTTCAGGTCAAACGCATTCACGAGTACAAGCGGCAGCTTCTGCTTTGCCTCTACGTCATCGTCCTGTTCAATCGGCTGAAGGACAATCCCGGGCTCGACATCGTGCCGCGGACCTTCATTTTCGGCGGCAAGGCCGCGCCCGGCTACGACATGGCGAAGCGCATCATCAAGCTGATCTTCCAGGTCGGCGCCGTCATCAACAACGACCCCGACCTCCACGACAAGATCAAGGTTGCTTTTCTGCCCGACTATCGCGTTTCGCTGGCCGAGAAGATCATCCCGGCCGCCGAACTGAGCGAACAGATCTCGACCGCGGGCTTGGAAGCTTCGGGCACCGGCAACATGAAGTTCGCGATGAACGGAGCGCTGACGATCGGAACCCTGGACGGCGCCAACATCGAAATCAAAGAGGAGGTCGGCGATGACAATATCTTCATTTTCGGGTTGACCGCCGAAGAGGTGGAGGCGCAACGGGGACACTACAATCCCTACGACGCCTACAACAACGACGAAGAATTCCGCCGGGCAATCGATCTGATCCGCACCGATTTTTTCAGCCTGACCGAGCCGGGTATTTTCGCGCCCATCGTGTCGAGCCTGCTCGAACAGGGCGATCACTACATGCACCTCGCCGACCTTCGGAGCTTCATCGAAGCGCAGTCCCGGGTCGAAGCCGCCTACCGCGACCCCGAGGCATGGACCCAAAAGGCGATCCTCAACATCGCCCGCACCGGCAAGTTCAGCTCCGATCGCACCATCGCCGAGTACGCTCGTGAAATCTGGCAACTGGAACCGGTGGACGCGGAGCCGATCGACTAGGACCTTTGGCGGGAGCCAGGGAAGGGGTGGCGCGGACGCGTCGCCGATGCACAAGAGAAGGAAGATAACAGGCCCGCCCTTCAACTCCCGTTTCTCGGTTTGATCCCGAGCCACCGGCAATCTGGGTGTAGACTTTGCTGCGCCGCACAATCATACTGCGGCTCCCGAGAGGGCGTTCGAAACGGCGGTATCCTTGGACGACCATCGCTTCGGAATATTCCTCGGAGGCCCGGATGGACTCGTGAAGGGTGGGGTTTCCAGTCAGGCTTTCAGGCCTGAGTGACAGGCAAGCACGAAAAGACGGTCCAGCATGTTCGTTGTCATGATTTCGTCGGAACTGGCTCCCGTGGCGAAGGTCGGGGGCCTCGGAGATGTTCTTTTTGGACTGAGCCGCGAGTTGGAAGTCCGCGGAAACTCGGTCGAGATCATCCTGCCCAAATACGACTGCATGTGGTACGACGAGATCTGGGGCCTTCACAAGATCTGGGAAGAGCTCTGGGTCCCCTGGTACAATACGGCGGTCTCCTGTTCCGTCTGGTTCGGGTTCGTCCATGGCCGCAAGTGCTTCTTCATCGAACCCCACTCGCCGGACAATTTCTTCGATCGCGGGTCGTTCTACGGGTGTCACGACGACCCGTTGCGCTTCGGCTTCTTCTGCAAGGCGGCGATGGAATTCCTGCTCAAGTCGGGCAAACAGCCCGACGTGATCCATTGCCATGACTGGCAGACCGGGCTCGTGCCGGTCCTGCAGTACGAGATCTACCATCGGTTGGGAATGGACCGGCAGCGCATCTGCTATACGATCCACAATTTCAAGCACCAGGGCATCACCGGTGAAGAGGTTCTGTGGGCCACGGGCTTGTGCCGGCCGGAGTACTACTTCCATCACGACCGGCTTCTCGACGACCTCAATAAAACCGCGATCAACCTGATGAAAGGCGGCATCGTCTACGCCAACCATGTGACCACGGTTTCGCCGCACCACGCCTGGGAAGCCCGGCACACCAATCAAGGTCATGGCCTGGAACACACCCTGGCGATCCATGAGCACAAGTTCGGCGGGATCCTGAACGGCGTCGACTATGACGTGTGGAATCCGCAGACCGACAGGTTCATCCCGTCGCACTACGACGTGTGGAACGTCGAGCAGAAGTACGGAAACAAGGAAGCGTTACGTGAGCGGTTGTGGCTGAGGAAGGATTTCAAGCCGCTGGTCGCCTACGTTGGGCGTCTCGACGCCCAGAAGGGCGTCCATCTGATCCAGCATGCCTTATTCTACGCCTTGGAGCAGAACGCCCAATTCGTGCTGCTCGGATCGGGTTCCGAAAGCGGCATCAACGACCATTTCTGGCACCTCAAGCACTACCTGAACGAAAACGCCGATTGTCATATCGAGATCGGCTTCAACGAGCAGCTCGCCCACCTCATATACGCCGGCGCCGACATCATGGTGGTGCCGAGCCTTTTCGAACCCTGTGGTTTGGCGCAGTTACTGGCCATGCGCTACGGAAGCGTGCCGGTTGTCCGTGCCGTCGGCGGGCTGGTCGATACCGTGTTCGATCGCGACCACTCCGACAAACCGCCTGAAGAACGCAACGGCTACGTGTTTCAAGACCCCGATCCTCCGGGGGTCGAATCGGCGCTGAGCCGCGCGATCGGCCTGTGGTACGACTATCCGAAGGAGTTCAGGCGACTTGTGACCAACGGAATGGCGCATGACTATTCCTGGTCCCAGTCAGGACAGCACTATCTCGGCGTCTACGAGCACATCCGCGCCAAGTAGCGATACAAGGACAATCCATCGACGGTCCCGTTCGACCTGCCGCCCGGCGAAACCCGGCCAATACCAACCTGACGTGCCCTAGCCCAAAGCCGCCTTCGCCTCGCCCAGATGACGGAGGGCCGCGTCGAGGTCGTGGTGGACCTTGTAGACCCAGGCCTCGCCCCAGTAGAAGCTGCAACTCGTCTCGGCCCTGAGCAGGCGCCAGTGGGCCTGGTCCAGTTGGTTGCGGACCTCCGGGTTCTCCATGCCGGGCGCGCCGACGCGGCCCAGCGCGGCGTGGAAGTCCCGGCTGACGTCGTGGACCCGGGCCATGGCGTCCCGTTGCGCCAGAGATCCCTGCCACTGGTGGAAATCCCAGCCGTGGTGCTCGTCGGTGGCCCAGGCGCCGCGCCGCACCGTCACCCGTCCGTGTGCGCCGAAACGGTCCAGGTACTCGGTGATGAATATCGGCCGCATCGGCGAGCGGCCGGCGCGGATCTCGTCGAGCGCCTCCCGATAGAAGACGTTCCAGAAATTGGCCTTTTCGTTGACGTTTCGGAACCATCCGCCGTTGTCGCCATCGGTGGCGGTGGTCACCAGCGGCGGGAAATCGCACCATTTCGTCCGTTCGTGGATCCCGTGACGGAACCAGTCGTACTCCATGCCCGAAAGCTGGGCGGCGGACAGCTCGCGGTCCCTTACGACAATGATCATTTCCTCGCCTTCATACTCGGCGATGTGCGGACGGTAGCGGATTTCCTGCCAGGACATGTCGTCGATGGGATCGACGTACTCGCTATCGACCAGCACGTAGCGATAGCCGGCCCTCTTCAGGTGCGGAATCAGCTTCATGTCGAAACCCATTTCCGGCGGCCAGAAGCCGCC
>JAUXFS010000265.1 GCA_030622775.1 Rhodospirillales bacterium
AGGCCGGTGGCCGGCATTCTCGAAGGCGCGGAGAACGGCGAAATCAAGATGGTCTATCTCCTTGGCGCCGATGAGATCGACACCAGCCGTCTTGGCGATGCCTTCGTCATCTATCAGGGGCACCACGGCGATGCTGGCGCCCATCGAGCCGACGTCATCCTGCCGGGAGCCGCCTACACCGAGAAGAACGCGACCTATGTCAACACGGAAGGCAGGGTGCAGCTTGCGCGTCGTGCCTGTTACCCGCCGGGAGAGGCGAGGGAGGACTGGACCATCATCCGCGCCCTTTCCGAGGTTCTCGGCAAGACGCTGCCGCTGAACACACTGGATCAGGTGCGCGAGCGGCTCGAGGACGTCAATCCCGTCTTCGGCGCCGTCGATCGTATCGAACCGGCGAAGTGGGGCGCTTTCGGTCGCAAGGGCGACCTCGACTCCCGGCCGTTCGAAACGCCGATTGCCAACTTCTACATCACCAACCCCGTTTGTCGAGCGTCACTGACGATGGCTCAGTGCATCGAAGCGCTCGCCGGCGAAGAGACAAGAAAGACCGGCACCCATGATTGAATTGTGGGATGGCTACGTGTGGCCGACGATCTGGATCGTGATCAAGATTGTCTTGATTGTCGGGCCGCTCCTATTGGCCGTGGCCTATCTGACTTACGCCGAAAGAAAAGTCATTGCCGCCATGCATTTGCGCAAGGGACCGAACGTGGTAGGTCCGTTCGGCCTTTTGCAGCCGATGGCGGATGGTCTGAAGCTCTTCCTCAAGGAAACCATCCTTCCGAGCCGTGCGAACCGCGTCGTGTTCCTCATCGGGCCGATGGTGACCTTCCTTCTTTCGCTGATCGCGTGGGCCGTCATTCCGTTCGGCGAAGGACTTGTCCTGGCGGATATCAACGTCGGGATCCTCTATCTTTTCGCGATTTCTTCACTTGGGGTTTACGGCGTTATCATGGCCGGCTGGGCCAGCAACTCCAAATATGCGTTTCTGGGAGCGTTGCGGTCGGCGGCGCAAATGGTTTCGTACGAAGTCTCCATGGGCTTCGTCATGATTACCGTGTTGCTGTGCGTGGGTTCCCTCAATGTTACGGAAATAGTTCTCGCCCAACAGGGGCCGTGGGGCATGTTCGGCTGGTTCTGGTCGCCACTGTTTCCGATGGCGGTGATATTCTTTATCTCCACGTTGGCGGAGACCAATCGCCATCCCTTCGACCTGCCGGAGGCGGAGGCGGAGCTGGTGGCCGGCTTCAACGTCGAATACTCGGCGATGCCCTTTGCCCTGTTTTATTTGGGCGAGTACGCCAACATGATCCTGATGGCGGCGATGACCAGCATCCTCTTTCTTGGAGGGTGGTTGCCGCCATTCGACATTGCGCCATTCACATGGATCCCCGGACCCATATGGTTCGCCCTCAAGATCGCGACGTGCTTGTTCGTCTTCTTGTGGGTACGGGCGACGTTCCCACGATACCGTTACGACCAGCTCATGCGTCTCGGCTGGAAGGTGTTTCTCCCCGTATCGCTCGCGGCCGTCGTAATCGTATCGGGGGTGTTGATCGCCTTCGATTTGGCTCCGGGCACGAGTTGAGGCAGAGGTAGTCGTCATGGGTTTCATGGATCGCGCCGCGCAAACGGTCTTTCTGAGCGAGTTGGTCGCGGGCATGGGGCTGACTCTGCGGTATATGTTCAGATCCAAGGTCACCATCAACTATCCCTATGAGAAGGGGCCGCTGAGCCCGCGCTTCCGCGGTGAACACGTGCTCAGGCGGTATCCCAACGGCGAGGAAAGATGTATTGCCTGCAAGCTCTGCGAAGCCGTTTGCCCGGCGCAGGCGATCACCATCGAAGCCGAACCGCGCGAGGATGGAAGCCGGCGGACGACCCGTTACGACATCGACATGGTCAAATGCATTTACTGCGGGTTCTGTCAGGAGGCCTGTCCCGTAGACGCGATCGTCGAGGGACCGAATTTCGAGTTCGCCACGGAAACCCGTGAGGAGCTTCTCTACGACAAGGACAAGCTGCTCGCCAACGGCGACCGCTGGGAAATCGAAATTGCCGCCAACCTTTCCGCCGAAGCGCCTTACCGTTGAGGGGGGAGCATCGAGTATTGGACACTAGTACCGACTTGCACAATTCCGTAGTTAGGACGAATGACGGGCGGGATCACGGGTTCCCGTCGACTCCACCGCTAACCACCGCAAAATCGGAAATCCGATGATCGTTCAAGGGCTGGCCTTTTATCTGTTCGCGTTTATCGCCGTCGCCGCCGCCGTGATGGTGATATCGGCGCGCAATCCGGTGCATTCGGTGCTGTTCCTGATTTTGACTTTCTTCAACGCCGCCGCCTTGTTCGTGCTCATGGGGGCCGAGTTCCTGGCGATGATTCTCATCGTCGTCTACGTGGGGGCGGTGGCGGTGATGTTCCTGTTCGTGGTGATGATGCTCGACATCAATTTCGCCGAGCTGCGCCAGGGGTTCCTCCAGTATCTGCCGATCGGCGGTCTGGTCGGGCTGGTGCTTCTCGCCGAACTGCTCATCATCCTTGGCGGATGGACCTTTGCGCCCGAGGCCGCGATGGGCGGGAGCGCACCGGCGCCGGCGCCGGAGACGGTCAGCAATACCGATGCCCTCGGGCAGCTCATCTACACCCATTATTTCTATCTTTTCCAGGCGTCGGGCCTCGTTCTGCTGATCGCAATGATCGGCGCGATCGTTTTGACCCATCGCCGCCGCCCCGGTGTCCGCCGCCAGAACATTGGAGACCAGCTTCGGAGACATCCCGATGAGTCGGTGGAAGTGCGAAAAGTTGAGACGGGAAGGGGGATATGATGGTTGAGGTTGGCCTGTCCCATTACCTTACCGTCGGCGCGATTATTTTTGCCATCGGCATTTTCGGCATTTTTCTCAATCGGAAGAACGTCATCATCATTCTCATGTCGATCGAGCTGATACTGCTGGCGGTCAATATTAACCTGGTCGCGTTCTCGATGGAACTCAACGACCTCGTCGGCCAGGTGTTCGCGATGTTCGTCCTGACGGTGGCGGCGGCCGAGGCCGCGATCGGACTTGCCATACTGGTCGTCTATTTCCGCAACCGCGGTACGATCGCCGTGGAAGACATCAACCTGATGAAGGGCTGAAGCAAGAAATGTCCACCGTCGTTGTCTTCCTGCCGCTTCTCGGCTCGATCCTTGCCGGTCTCCTGGCGTTCTGCGTACCCGCGGACGAAAAGCGGCAATCGCGGATCGATTTCACGGCACAATGGGTCACCTGCGGCGCCATGCTGCTCTCCATGTTGGTTGCCGTGTTCGTGTTCATCGACGTGGTCGTGCACGGCAACAGCGGCACCATCGAGCTGTTTACCTGGATTGATTCCGGCGCCCTCGAAGTGTCCTGGGCGCTGAAGCTCGATACGCTGACCGCGGTGATGATGCTGGTGGTGACCGTGGTCTCGGCGATGGTCCACGTCTATTCCGTGGGCTACATGCATGACGATCCGGGCATCCCCAGGTTCATGTCCTATTTATGCCTGTTCACCTTCTTCATGCTGATGCTGATCACCGCCGACAATCTGATTCAGTTGTTTTTCGGCTGGGAAGGTGTCGGTCTCGCGTCCTATCTGTTGATCGGTTTCTGGTACGACAAACCGTCGGCCAATGCCGCGGCGATCAAGGCGTTTCTCGTCAACCGGGTCGGCGATTTCGGGTTCGCGCTGGGTATCTTCGCCACCTTTGTTCTGTTTCAGTCGGTGCACCTCGATACCATCTTCGCCGCGGCCGGCGGCAAGGCCGATGCGACCCTGAACGTGTTCGGCGGAGAATTCCACGCGCTTACGGTCATCTGCCTGTTGCTGTTCGTCGGCGCGATGGGCAAGTCGGCCCAGCTCGGCCTCCACACTTGGCTTCCGGATGCAATGGAAGGTCCGACCCCGGTGTCGGCGTTGATCCACGCGGCGACGATGGTCACCGCCGGGATCTTCATGGTCGCCCGCCTGTCGCCGCTGTTCGAATATTCGGACGTGGCGCTTGCGGTGGTTGTCATCGTCGGTGCCTCGACCGCCATTTTCGCGGCGACGGTCGCCTGCGTGCAGAACGATATCAAGCGGGTGATTGCCTATTCCACGTGCTCTCAGCTGGGCTACATGTTCTTCGCCTGCGGTGTGTCGGCCTATTCCGCGGGGATCTTCCATCTGACGACTCATGCGTTTTTCAAGGCGCTGCTGTTCCTCGGCGCCGGTTCGGTGATCCACGCCATGTCCGGCGAGCAGGACATGCGCCGGATGGGC
>JAUXFS010000421.1 GCA_030622775.1 Rhodospirillales bacterium
GGCATGCGGCGACGTGATGAAGCTGCAGATCAAGGTCACCGAGGACGGCATCATCCAGGACGCCAAGTTCAAGACCTTTGGCTGCGGATCGGCCATCGCGTCGAGCTCGCTGGTCACCGAGTGGGTCAAGGGCAAGAGCATCGACGAGGCCGAGACCATCAAGAATACCCAGATCGCCGAGCACCTGGCGTTGCCGCCGGTGAAGATCCATTGTTCGGTGCTGGCCGAAGATGCTATCAAGGCGGCGATCGTCGACTACCGGAACAAGAACGCCGCGGGCAAGAAGGAGGCGGCGGAATAGCCGCCCACCAAACGCATCACCTGTTCCCCAACAGCCCCTTAGTGGCGAAGAAGGAAGAACCATGCCCCCGCTTCCCCAGGCGTTATCCGTGACCTCCGTGGCCGCCGACCGGGTCAAGGCCCTGCTCGCGCAGCGCGAAACGCCGGCGGTCGGCATTCGCATCGGCATCCGGTCCAAGGGATATTCGGGCCTCTCCTACACCCTTGAGTTCGCCGAAGAGAAGGGGCAGTTCGACGAGGTGGTGGAAGCCGACGGGGTGACCATCCTGATCGATCCCAAGGCCACCATGTTCATCCTCGGCACCGAGATGGACTACGTGGAGGACAAGCTGGAATCAGGGTTCGTGTTCCGCAATCCCAACGAAAAGGGTCGGTGCGGTTGCGGTGAGTCCTTCCACATCTGAATTCGTCCGCGCCATAGCTTCCGACCGGGCGTATCGTCCGGTGACGGCGGCGCACAGGCCAAACCCACAATCGCCAAACCCACGATCGATCGTATAGACGTCAGCCATGCAGCAGCAGCGGGATTTTCGGACGGACGCCGGCGCCAGCACCATTCCCGTGGGTTCATGCTGGTCGTGCAAGGGGCCGGCGGGCGAGTCCACGGTGTTATGCCCGACCTGTGGCGCCGTCCAGCCGCCGGGCCAGCTCGACCACTTCGGCCGCCTTGGCCTGAGCGTCGGGTTCGACCTTGATCCGGCGGCGCTGGATCGCCGCTACTTCGACTGCCAGCGCCTTCTCCATCCGGACCGCTTCGCGACGCGAACGCCACGCGAGCGGGCGCTGTCGCAGAGCCAGGCGATCAGCATCAACGAAGCCTACGAGATCCTCAAGGATCCGCTCAAGCGCGCCGACTACCTGGTGCATATCAGGGGTTCCGGCGTGCTTCACGAAGGCTGCAATCTGGTCAACGACCAGGAGCTTCTGACCGAGTCCCTGGAGCTGCGCGAAGCGCTGGCCGACGCCGAAACCCCGGCCGACGTGGAAGCCCTCGCCCGACGTGCCGCCGCCGACGTCCAGGAATGCATTGGGGCATTGTCCGCCGTGTTCGCCGGCGACGATCTGGAGGGGGCGTGCCGGCTGACCACCCGTCTCAAATACCTGCACAAGCTGGTCGACGAGTGCCGTCTTCGCCGCGGGCGGCTGACCGGCGGGGAGTAGGTCGCGTGCAGCTGCTGCAGATCCACGAGCCGGGCGAAACCCCGCTGCCCCACGACGAGGACGCGTCCATCGCCGTCGGCATCGACCTCGGCACCACCAATTCGGTGGTCGCGGTCAGCAACGGCGGCGAGACCGAAGTGCTTCGCGACGAGAACGGCGTTGCCATGGTGCCGTCGGTGGTGGCCTACGCGGCGGACGGATCGGCGATCGTCGGGGAAATGGCCCGCCGGCTGTTGCTCGATCGGCCGGACGTGGTGGTGAGCTCGGTGAAGCGGCTGATGGGCCGGGGAGTCGAGGACATCAAGGGTCTCGGCGGCATCTTGCCGTACGAGGTCGAGCGGCGGGAAGAAGGCGCTTCCGGCATGGTTCGGCTTCTGGTCGCCGGGCACAGCCTGTCGCCGGTGGAGATCTCGTCGGAGATCCTCAAGGCGCTCAAGGCGCATGCCGAGGAGCACCTCGGCCGTCCGGTGACGCGCGCGGTGGTCACCGTGCCGGCGTATTTCGACGATGCCGCGCGCACCGCCACCAAGGATGCGGCGCGGGTCGCCGGTCTCGAGGTACTGAGGCTGGTCAACGAGCCGACCGCCGCCGCTCTCGCCTATGGTCTCGACGAGGGGGCGGAGGGCGTCTACGCGGTCTACGACCTCGGCGGCGGAACCTTCGACATCTCGCTGTTGCGGATGGAGAAAGGGGTGTTCCAGGTGCTGGCCACCGGCGGCGATTCGGCGCTCGGCGGCGACGACTTCGATCATGCGGTGGCCGAACACTTCCTCGCCGAACGGCGCGACGGTCTCGGCGAGGAAACCCTCACGACCTCGGAAGTGAAGCTGGCGTTGATGTCGGCCCGCCTGGCCAAGGAGTGCCTGAGCCGGCAGGACTCGGGCGAGTGGGCGATGGAGGTCGGCGACAGGCAGACCCTCCACAGCCTGCGGCGTACCCAGCTTGAAGAGCTGATCGCTCCGCTGGTCGAGCGCACCCTTCGCGTCTGCCGCGGCGTTCTCGAGGATGCCGGCATCGACGCGGGATCGGTCAACGGGGTGGTCCTGGTCGGCGGCTCGACCCGGGTGCCGCTGGTACGCAGCAGGGTCGCCGAGCTGTTCGGACGCGAGCCGCTGGCCCACATCAACCCGGACGAGGTGGTCGCCGTCGGCGCCGCCCTGCAGGCGGCGGCGCTGACCGTCGGCTCCGACACGTTGCTGCTCGACGTCACCCCGCTCAGCCTCGGCATCGAGACCATGGGCGGTCTGGTCGAAAAGATCATCCCCCGCAATACGCCGATCCCGGTGGCCAGGGCGCAGGAATTCACCACCTTCCAGGACGGCCAGGCGGCGATGGCGATCCAAGTGCTCCAGGGCGAGCGCGAATTGGCCGATCAGTGCCGCTCGCTCGCCCGGTTCGAGCTTCACGGCATTCCGCCGATGACCGCCGGCGCCGCCCGCATCCAGGTCAGCTTCGCGGTCGACGCCGACGGCCTGCTCACCGTCTCCGCCCGCGAACAGGTCACCGGCGTCGAGCAACGGGTCGAAGTCAAGCCGTCCTATGGGCTGAGCGAGGACGAGATGGCGCGGATGCTTTACGACAGCATGGAGAACGCCGCCGCCGACATGCAACGCCGCATCCTCACCGAAGCCCGCGTCGATGCGCGCCGCGCGCTCGGCGCGGTCGCGTCGGCGCTGGCGGCGGAC
>JAUXFS010000002.1 GCA_030622775.1 Rhodospirillales bacterium
GCAATCCAGAGAGAGCCCTGCGAGCGTTTGCGCCATCGGGCGGGGATTCCTGGATCGCCGCGTCGCTCCGCTCCTCGCGATGACGACGAGGGAGCGCCGGCGCGCGGACGTAAACAAATTGTTCACCATGCGCCTACGGACGGTTTGATCAGGGCGTGACGATCTTCAGCTCGTAGTCGGAGACGCTGCCGGTCGAGAGCTCGACCTTGTAGGAGCCCGACCCGGTCGCGCCCTGCCACTTTCCGGCACCGCCGACGATCTCAAGAGTGCCGTCGCTGTCGATCCGACTACCCTTGACGACGAGGCTGTCCCGCTCGGTTTCGTGGAGCAGGCAATAGAACTCGTTGCTGTATCCGCCTGCCGCGGTCCGCAGGGCCACGCCCAGGCATTTACCCTCCAGCCCCCCCTCCGGGCTTGCGTCGCCGGTCAGCACCACGCTGCTCCGCTCCAGAATGACGGTGTCGCCGGTCGGCAGGGCGCTCAGCGTCTCGGTCGACTCGCCGTAGATTTCGGTTCCACGGTAGATCACCGTCTCCCCGGCCCAACTTGCCCCGAGGGTCGGAACGAAGAGAGAGGCGGCCAGGAGGATCGTCTTGTTCACGGCTTTCATGTCATACCAACCCGCTTTGTCCATAGGCTACCATTTCAGAATGACGTGCTGCTTCAACGGGCGGCCGCCGGCAAATTGCCACTCTCAACATCGCGCCCCAACATCCTTTGCCAGAAAAATTTTTGTCAATCACACCGTTTCAGGGTCAGGCCGGCGGGCAACAGCGTCTTGCCATCCCCCGTTCCGTCGTCGCAGGTTTCATCGAGCTGGGCCTGGGTGAGGCCGACCGCACCGGTCAGGTTCGCCCCGCCGAGCACGGTCCGAACCAGCTTCGCTCCGGTGAGATTGGCCTTCTTCGCCTGCGCATCGACGAGAATGGCGTCGGTGAGATCGGCCCCGCCAAGGTTGGCGCCGTTGAGTTTGGCCTCGTTGAACACCGCCTCGGTGAGGTTGGCGCCACTCAGGTCGGTACCCGAGAAATCGGCGCCGACGAACTCCCCGGCATGCAGGTTGGCGCCGCTCAAATCGCACTTCGAACATTCGCCGGCGGTCTTGAGCTTGTGGATCGACGCCGGGTCGAACGCATGCGCGTTCGCGCCGATCAACAGCGCTGCGCCGACAACCACGGTCCGGATCACCATTACCATCACCACCACCTCTTCGTTTTGTTGAATTTCCTTGCCGCATGATACCAACAGGCCCTAGTCCGCGGCCTTGGCGTCGACGCAATCGAAAACGCTCTGGGTCGAATTCGGATGGGCCAGCACCGTGCCCGAACCCGATTTCATCGTGCGTTCGAACACGGCCGTTTTGCCATACTTGGCGCAATGCTCGTCGGCTTCCACCCCGGCCATCGAGCCGTACCGGGAGTCGTGCTGGATGGTAATGCCCTCCGGTTGCGGATCGACGATCACGTTCTTTTCCTTGGACGAGCAGCCGGTGATGACCAACGCCGCCCCAAGGACCATCGGGATGCGCCACGAGAAAGCATCAAACCTCGAGACCCGCTTCATTTCATCGCTCCCCACCGCTTTTCCGGGTTCACTCGAGCGGCTCGACGCGCGACCCGGTGTCGCCCATGAACTTGACCCTGTAGCGTCCGTTCTCGCAGGTGATGATCCACGCCTCTTCGCCGGGCGACGATTGTCCGGCATCGCGGGCGGCGCTCTTCGGATGCTCACAGGCGTATCCGTGTACGCGGACGGCGGCGGCGATCGCGTCCATTCCCGCCGGGTTGTCCGACTGCGCCCGGGCGGACGGGGCGCCGGCAACAATCGCCGCGGCGAGCAATCCGCAGGCGGCGGCGATGCCGGCCCGCATGCGGCCATCGCCGTGACGCCGCCGCGATGAACGCGTCCCTATGGTTGGAATGAAACCTACCGTCATCCTACGGACTCCTCTCCACGAAAATTCTTCCGGCGAAACGGGAATCCCGCCGGCTCGCTCAT
This sequence comes from Rhodospirillales bacterium, assembly GCA_030622775.1. Classification (GTDB taxonomy): domain Bacteria; phylum Pseudomonadota; class Alphaproteobacteria; order Rhodospirillales; family Defluviicoccaceae; genus JAUXFS01. Next base: position 1,999 of record JAUXFS010000002.1, read on the forward strand.
TGTCTCCTGCCTTCGGCATCCCTTCCCCACGCCTCGCGCGCGCGCTCGAGCTGTTCGGCGTCCTCCGGGTGGAGGCATTCGGCGAATTCCACGGTTCCGCGCGTATAGCCCTTGTCGCGACACGCCGCCTCGGCCCGCGTGTCGGATGTGCCCGAGCACGCCGCCAATGTCAAAAATCCGAGGATCATCGCAAGCAGACGCCACTTTGAGAAAACACGCACCGACCCATCCCTCCGCCGAGATACCGCAGGCCGAGAACATGCCGCCAGACAGGCCGAGCCGTCAACGCTCGATCTTGCTCATCTTCGAGCCCTCGACCGACAGGTCGCCCATAAGGCCCCTGTGGCCGAAGGCGAAGGCGATGACCGGTTCCTTTTCGATCAAGGTGTCGATGTCACCGATGTTGGCCTTGTCGATCAGGGTGACGTTGGCGTCGGCGCCGGCCTCCCAGCCCGAGCTGTTGCGGAAATCGTCCAGGGCTTTTACCGTCATGAACATGATGATCCCGGCATGCTTCTCGGCCCCGATCTGCAGGCCGATCGACCCCGAGCTGGTGCTGTAATAGGCGATGGTCCTGGCGCCGATGACCAGCGCGCCCTCGCCGTAGGAGCCGCCGAGAATGAGACCGGCTTCGGTGATCTCCGGAAACACCAGCATGCCGTTGGCCTTGGCCGCCGCCGCCTTGCAGCCGGGGACCTGCCTGGCGCAGGTCTCGCGGGCGGCCTTGACCCCGGCGTCGATTTCCTTCGCCGTGTCCGCCCTCGCCACCGACCCGACCCCGGCAACGACGACAGCGGCGACAACGGCCGCCACCCCCCTGCCCTTCGATCCATTCGTCCTCGTCATCGATGCCTCACCTCCCCGATCGGTTCACCCCTCCGCGCCAGCGGAACCCCCGCCCGACGCACCGGAATGACGTGCGCTCACTCACGAGCCGCCTCCGCGGCTCACCAACGACAACCCTACCCACAAAGCCCCGTTTTGGCACCGGCGTTGTCAGCAACACCCCCGATACTTGTCGGGAATAATCGAGTCCCGGCCGGCTCGCGAGTACGCCCTTGCCCCCCACTGATCCGGCGCCGCCCACCAGGGACCTCGGGCGCTACGGGGTGGCGAGCAGGGTTTCCGGTTGGAGGACCCGGAAGCCTTCGGTCTCTTCCATCTCGCGGACCAGCGCGCCGAGGAGCCCGTCGTCGTCGTCGAAGACCCTATTTCCCTTCCTGGCCAGGAACCTGACGGCCCACAGGTCCGGCTTCAGCTCGGCGAGCGATGGCCGGCGGACCGGGCCGGCGAGCACCAGTTCCTCGACATTTTCGCGGCGCAGCAGCTTGAGGGCCTTGCCGGCGGCGCCGAGGCGGATCCAGGCATGGGGGGTGTCGCCGACCGCCTCCGGCGAGGTGCGGCCTTCCAGGGCGAGGACGAAGAACGGCCGCCCGCAGTCCCGGCAGGCGGCGATGATCCGCGCCGGAAGGTCCCCCTCGCCGGCGATGATTCCGAGTTTGGAGGCGGTGCTCATTCAGGCGCGCCCGGCATCTTCTCGTCGCGGATCATCGCCGCGTAGGTGGCCTCGGCGACCACCTCGCCGTCGACTTCGGCCTTGCCGTTGAACTTCCAGACGTTGCGGCGGTTGCGGCTCTTTACGACGTGAACGTGGAGGATGTCGCCGGGAACCACCGGCTTGCGAAAGCGCGCGGACTCGATCGACATGAAGTAGACCAGGCTGCCCTCGCGCTCGGCGCCGAGGGTGGCGACGACCAGCGCCGCCGCGGTCTGGGCCATCGCCTCGATGATCAGCACCCCGGGCATCAACGGGGCGCCGGGAAAATGGCCCTGGAAGAACGGCTCGTTGACGCTGACGTTCTTGATGCCGGTGGCTCGCTGGTTGGGGACGAGATCGATGATCCGGTCGATCATCAGCATCGGATAGCGGTGTGGGATCATCCGCTTGATCTGGTCGATGTCGATCGTTGTTCCGCGGGTGGCGATGGTCTCCGTATCCATCGGTTGCGTCCCTTTCTCTTGGGGGATCCGCGGCCGCGAAATCCCCACCGGGTCCGCGTACCGTCGCGCCCGCGGCTGCGCCTGGCATGGCGCGCCCCGGGAGATCCCCTGACCTCCTGCCATTGCGGTGTCCTGGTCCGCGTTGCCGCTCGAACGACGGCTCGGCGCATTCGATCAGGGCCCGCCTCGTTCGGACGTTATCGCCGATCTCGGCCGGATTATCAAATCCGCTGATCGATTGTCCCTCTCGGTCTCGCCGAGCCCGGCCACCGACGCGCGCGACCGGGGTCGCCGACTCGCCGCGTCTGCCTATATTGGCCGCGTCTGCCGATTGGCCGCGTTCGCCTACTGGCCGGGGGCGGCGATCTCGATGGTGGGCAGTTGCTGGTCCAGAAGCTTGACCACGTCCGCGGTGATGTCCAGCGACGGATTGAAGAACGCGGTCTGATTCCGCCTCAGGATCAGGGCCAGCTTTCTTTCGGTGAAGATCTGCTTGACGATGTTGTTGAGGGTGGTTTCCACCTGCCGCATGGCGGCGGCCTGCGCCTGGTCGAGTTCGCGCTTGCGCCGGAGCATCTTCTCCTGCGCCTCGAGGGCCCGCTGCTCGAACTTGCGGCGTTCCTCGTCGTAGGCGTCGTCGGTGAGGATGGTCGCCTGCCTTCGCGCCAGTTCCTCCTGGGCGTCGCGAAGCTCCTCCTCCGCCTTGGCGGCGTCGGCGCGGTAGCTCTCCAGAAAGGGGCGAAGCTGCGCGTTGATGCTCTTGACCGCGGCCGACTCGCGGAACACCTTGCCGACGTCGACGACGGCGATCTTGAGCGGCCCTTGCTGCGCCGCGGGGATCCTCGCCGGCATCGTCGCGAGAACGAAGGCGACCAAAACCAACGCCGCAATGCGCGGGAGACTCATCGATCAGAAACTCGTGCCGAAATTGACCCGCAGCGTCTCGGTCTCATCGAATTCTTCCTTCTTGATCGGGAAACCCATGTCGATGCCGATCGGGCCGAACGGTGAAACCCAGGTTACGCCGAATCCCGGCGAAACCCGGATGGTGGACGAATCCTCGACCTCGGATCCGGAGTCGCTGAGATTCCAAGCACTCCCGAAATCGGTGAACACCCTCGCCAGGATCCCCAGCTCGCTGGGGATCCCGAAGAACGGAAACGAGAGCTGCACGGTACCGGAGTAAAACCACTCGCCGCCGAGAGCATCGTCGCTGTCGCTGTCGCGAGGACCGACGCCATCGGTGGCGAAGCCGCGGATGTCGTCGCCGCCGATGAAGAACCGGTCGAGCAGATCGACGTCTTCCCCGGCGAAGCCAAAGATGTAGCCGCTCGACGCACCCAGCTTCAACACCCATTTGTCGGCGATGGGATAGAAATACTTGGCGTCGACGCGGTTGCGCACGTACTTGACGTCGCCGCCGAGGCCGGCCCCATCGGTGGTAATGCTGGCGAAGTAACCCGACGTCGGATTGGAGCGGCTATCCGTCACATCGTAGGTGAGGGTATGGGAGATCACCGATGGAAAGGTCTCCCCCTCCTGGTCCTTGACGAAGCGGGATGCATCGTGCGGAACGTTCTTGATTTCCGCCCGTTTGAAGCTGTACCGCCAATCCTGATCCAGGCGTTCGGAAATGGGATAGCCGGCGCGCAGGGAGATACCGGTGTCGACGGTATCGAAAGAGCTTTCGCTTTGACGGTCGGTCTCGGAATGGAAAATGTCGAAGCCCGCGACAACCTCGCGGTCGAGGAAATAGGGTTCGGTGAAGCTGAGATCTACTTGCTGATTTTTCTGCCCGATGATCAACCCCAACCTCAGGTCCTGACCGTGGCCTAAAAGGTTACGCTCGCGAATGCTGAAATCGGCAAGGGCGCCGCTGGCGCTCGAGAAGCCGGCACCGATGGAAAGCGAGCCCGTGGATTTCTCTTGGACCGCCGCTTTGATCACCGCCTTGTCGGGCGCGCTTCCGGGAACTTCGTCTATTTCCACCTTCTCGAAGTAATCCAGATTCTGGAGACGCTGGCGCGAGCGTTGCAGTTTCGTCCCATTGAAGGCGTCTCCCTCGACGATGCGGAACTCCCGCCGGATGACCTTGTCGATGGTGCGAACGTTGCCGGTGATATCGATGCGCTCGACGAAGACCCGGGGCCCTTCGCTGATCTCGAACATGACATTGATTTTTTTGGCATCGCGATCACGGTCGATGCGGGGACGAATGTCGACGAAGGCGTAGCCCAGGTTGCCGACAGCGGCGTTCAAATCGTCGATGGATTTGTCCACCGTGTCGGCATCGTACCAGTCGCCTTCGTCGATATCCAGATTCGAGCGCACCTCTTCGGGATCGAGATCCCGCAGGGTCGTCTCGATCCCGATATCCCCAAACTCGTAGCGTTCGCCCTCCTCGACGGTGAAGGTAATGAAAAAATTCCGACGGTCGGGGGTAAGCTCGGCTAGCGCCGACTCCACTCGAAAGTCGGCGTATCCCTCGGACAGATAGAAGCGTCGAAGCAATTCCCGGTCAAACGCCAGCCGGTCCGGATCATAAGTGTCGTCCGTCGACAGGAACCGCCACCAGCGCGACTCCTTGGTTCGAGTAACCTCACGCAGCCGGGAATCGCTGAACTCCTTGTTGCCGACAAAGCGGATGTTCTCGACCTCGGTGACCGCGCCTTCGCGGACCTCGTAGACCACGTCCACACGGTTCTGCGGTAGTTGGATGACCTTCGGCTCGACGGTCGCCGCAAAGCGACCGCTGCGGCGATACAGCGTCAGGACGCGCTTGACGTCGCTTTGCACTTTCGTACGGGTAAAGATAACCCTCGGGCGAAGGCTGATCTCCGCCTCGAGGGTTTCGTCGTCAAGGTGATCGTTTCCCTCGAAGGCGATGCGGTTGATCACCGGATTCTCGACGACCCTGATGACAAGCGATCCGCCCTCGCGTTGTATCGTGACATCGGCGAAAAGGCCCGTGGCGAACAGGCTTTTGAGCGATCTGTCGATCCTGCCGGGATCGAAGACGTCGCCCTCCTGGACCAACAGATAGGAGCGTACGGTGTTTGGCTCGATGCGTTGCGCGCCCTCGACGACGATCGTGGAGACGATCTCGTCCGACTGCGCTCGCAGTGGCGCCGGAGACAACAACGCCGCCGCGATCTCGAGCAACAAAACGGACACCCACAGGGATACCGAGCGCCGCAAGCAACCTCCTAGTGGTCCAGGTCAACTTACCAATTGTTGGAAAAATTCCAGAACCTTCAGATTGACCAAGTCGTTCCATGTCGCGAAGATCATCAATGTGAACACCAAAATCAACCCAAAGCGGAAGCCGTATTCCTGATACCGCCGGTCAAGAGGTTTTCCCAGAATTCCTTCGATCAAGTAGAACGCCAGGTGGCCGCCGTCCAGCATTGGAATTGGGAACAGATTGATCAATCCCAGATTGACGGACAATGCCGCCATGAAGAAAATAAAGTTGACGACGCCCCCCTGGGCCATCTGCCCGGAGATCTGGGCAATACGCAACGGGCCTCCCAACTCGTCGGCACTGCGCGAGCCGGTGATGATCTGCCCCAACGCCGTCAGGATCTGGCCAATGAGGCCGACGGTTCGCTCGACCGCGGCGCCGACCGCCGCAACCGGACCAAGCCGCTCGTAACTGACCTGCTCGGGATCGGGGCGGACGCCCAGCAGCCCGATCGTTCGCGTCGCGCCGCCTTCGCCCTCAACCTCGGATGGCCTCGGCGTCGCCGTCAGGATCAACTCCCGCTCGTCTCTCAAGACGTCGAAGCGAAGCGCGACTCCCGGACGTTCGCTCACGATACGGCGTAAGTCCTCGAACCAGGTAACGGCCTCTCCATCGATCCGAAGAATCAGATCGCCGGGTTGAAACCCGACCTCGGCGGCGGCGCTGTCCTCCTGGATCGAACCGATCCCGGCCAAGGGGGCCGGCGCGCCGAAGATACCGAACAGCCCGGCCAACAGGACGATGGCAAACAAAAAGTTGGCGATCGGCCCAGCGGCAACGATGGCGGCGCGCTGAAGAAGGCGCTTTTTGTGGAACGAAACCGCCTCCTCGGCCGGAGTCATCGGAGGTTGTTCCTCGTCGTCTTCGAAATCGTGCTCGCCAAACATCTTGACGTATCCGCCAAGCGGAACCGCGCTGATTTTCCAGCGCGTGTCGTGCTTGTCGGTCCAGCCGTAGAGTTCGGGTCCGAACCCGATGGAGAATGTCTCGACCCGCACACCGTTGCGGCGCGCAATCCAGTAATGTCCCATCTCGTGGACGAAGACCAGAATGGTCAACACCACGAGAAACGGGATAATCCAATCCCACACGTAACTCAGGATTTCCATGGTCTGCCTTCCGCTGCCCGCTCAGGCGGGATGTAGGGTCCGGGCCGCGCTTCTCGATATCAGAGTATTCGCGGTTTCGCGGGCCGCTCCGTCGACCTCGGCAACATCCGTGAGGCTCTCGAGTTGCCGATTCGGCACGGTATCAATCGTTTCTTCTACAACTCTGGCGATATCGAGGAAACCGATGCGCCCGTTGAGAAAGTTATGCACGGCGATCTCGTTCGCGGCGTTCATGACCGTTGGCGCCGCTCCGCCGCACTTCAAGGCCTGGCGAGCAAGCCGGATCGCCGGAAACCGTTGTTCATCGGGAGCCTCGAAGGTCAGATTTCCGATCTCCGCCAAATTCAGTCGCGGCACCGGCGCCGTCATACGCTGCGGCCAGCCAAGGGCGTAGGCGATGGGAGTCCGCATGTCCGGAAGCCCCATCTGGGCCAACACCGATCCGTCGACATAGGCAACCATGCTGTGAATGATCGACTGAGGGTGGACGACGATATCGATCTGCTCCACATCCACCGGAAAGAGGTGGTAGGCCTCGATCAACTCCAACCCTTTGTTCATCATCGTCGCCGAATCGACCGATATCTTCGCGCCCATGTTCCAGTTCGGATGAGCGACCGCTTGGGCTGGCGTTACCGAAGCCATGGTCGCAAGATCGGCGGTACGGAACGGGCCTCCCGACGCCGTCAGGATGATCGATTCCACCTTATCGGCATTGTCGAAATCGAACACCTGGTAGATGGCGCTATGCTCGGAATCGACGGGCACCACGGTCGCGCCGCAACGATGGATCTCGGCCATCATGAGGTCCCCGGCGCAGACCAGGCACTCCTTGTTGGCCAGACCGACAATGGCTCCACGGCGCACCGCCGCCAACGTCGGCTCCAGGCCGGCGGCGCCGACGATCGACGCCATAACCCATTCGGCCGGACGGCTTGCCGCTTCAACCAGTGCTTCGGGGCCGGCCGCGACCTCGATCCCGCTCCCCGCCAACTCCTGCTTGAGTGATCGATAGGCACCCAGTTCCGCTACGACGGCGATCTTCGGACGCAGGCGACGCGCCTGTTCGGCAAGCAGCGCGACATTGCGATTGCCGGTCAACGCCTCCACCGAGAATGCGTCGGGTTGGCGCGATATCAGATCAATCGTATTGCACCCCACCGATCCGGTGGATCCCAAAATGGTCACGCTGCGACGCATGGCGTCGGGGCGCGGCCGGGTCACGGTTACAGCCATGTCAGCATACTGCCTTCGCCAACCGCGGTGATCAATGCTGTGATGACAACCGCTGCAATTAAGCCGTCCGCCCGATCGAGAAATCCGCCGTGACCCGGGATCAGGCTACCCGCATCCTTGACGCCGAACCTTCGTTTGACCCAGGATTCCAAGAGGTCGCCAGCCTGAGCCGTTGCTCCCAATATGGCGCTGACCAGGGCCAAATGCCATAGCGGCTCCAGTTCAACTATCGCGGCCGTGGCAGCGCCGACAAGGCCGGCACAGATGATCGCTCCGCAGAAGCCGGCCCATGTCTTGTTGGGGCTCACCGCGGGGGCCAGTTTCGGACCACCGATCAGCCGGCCAAAAGCATAGGCGCCGATATCCGACGCCCATACCAGCCCGAGAAGCCAGAATATCGTTTCCCGTCCCGCGGTGGGATCATTGCGTAACCAAATCATCGCGACGCATGGCAACCCGACATAGAAAACGCCCGCACTCAGCCACAAGCGCCTTCGCGAGAGGACAAATACGACGACGGCTCCAATTCCCAGCACGGCCAGAGAGAACGCGGTTTGCGCCAGTCCCACCGCCGTGAAGGCGGCGATGAGCGTCACCCCCACGGCGATCGCGGCAACGCCGGGTGCGTCACGGGCACACATCCTGTACCACTCCCAGGTCATTGCCAAGGCGGCGGCGGAAACCATGATCTCGAATACGGGCGAGCCGACATACACCGAGGCAAGCACCGGCACAGCCAGGACCAGCGCCGACAATATTCGCTTTGTCAGCGGGTGGCTCAACAAACCGGTTTCAGGCACCGGCAGCGCCGTAGCGCCGTTCACGCCGGCGAAACTCCCTGAGTGCTTCGGCAAAATCCTCCCGGGAAAAATCGGGCCAGGGTGTGTCCACAAAGACGAACTCGGCGTAGGCCGACTGCCATAGCAAGAAATTGCTGATCCGCTTCTCCCCACTGGTGCGAATCAGCAGGTCGGGGTCGGGAATGTCGGCGGTATAGAGGTTCTCGCTCAACATTTCCTCGTCGATATCGGCTGGGCGAAGCAAACCGGCGGCCACCCTCTCCGCCAGGCGGCGGCTGGCATCGGCGATCTCCTCCCGACCGCCATAGCTCAACGCAATGATCAGGGTCAGCCGGTAATTGTCGACGGTTTGGTGCTCGGCCGTTTCGATAAGATCGACGATGTCCGGCGCCAAACGTTTCCGTTCGCCGATAACCCGCAGTCGGATGCCTTGCTTGCGCAGGTAGTTCAATTCGTTTCGAAGATAGTATCGCAGCAACCCCATGAGATCGCTGATCTCGGCAAGAGGACGTTTCCAGTTCTCGGAGGAAAAGCCGAACAAAGTCAGATACTGGACGCCCAACTGCATGGCGCTTTCGGCGGCCGTCTTGACCGCTTCGGCGCCTCGCTTGTGACCCGCCGTGCGTGGCAGGCCGCGGGCCCTCGCCCATCGCCCGTTGCCATCCATGATAATGGCAACGTGAACTGGCGGCGGTGCCGGATCGCGATGGAGGGGAACGGCCTCGATCATGTCAGACCTGCATGATATCCGTTTCTTTTTTCGTTAGAATTTCATCCAGCTTCTTGATGTGAGAATCGGTCAAGTCCTGAATCTCGCGACCATGGTCGCGGTGCTGATCCTGTGAGATCTCGCCGTCCTTTTCCTGTCGCTTGAGATCGTCCATGGCATGGCGGCGAACGTTGCGGACCGAGACGCGTGCCTCTTCGGTGTACCGTCCAGCGATCTTGGTCAACTCAGCGCGGCGCTCCTCGGTCAGTATCGGTATCGGAATTCTCAGCAACTGGCCGTCCACCGCCGGGTTGAGCCCGAGTCCTGACTCCAGAATCGCCTTTTCGACCGCCTTGACCTGGCTTTTGTCCCAGACCTGCACCGTCAGCATACGCGCCTCGGGTATCCCGAGCGTGGCCACCTGGGTGATCGGCATCTGCGCCCCGTATGCGTCGACCATCACCGGCTCCAAAAGGCCGAGCGAAGCGCGACCGGTACGCAGTCCCGCCAACTCCTTCTGCAATACCTCCACGGCGCCCTGCATCCGTCGGACAACCAACTTTTTTGCAGCATCAATATCCGGCTCTCCCACGGCTCGTTCTCCCTATCCGATGACAGTGAACCTACCCCTGCCGCTCACAACATCCGAAAATGCCCCTGGGGTGTGTATGGAAAATACAAGTATCGGCAGCTTGTTGTCGCGGGCCAGTGCGACCGCGGAAGTATCCATCACCTTCAGGTCGCGTGACAGGACATCTTGGTATGAAAGGGTTTCAAATCGCTCGGCGTCGGGCGTGAACTTCGGATCGGCACCGTATACGCCGTCGACCTGGGTTCCCTTCAGCAAGGCCGCGCATCCCATTTCGACCGCCCGCAAGGCGGCCGCGGTGTCCGTCGTGAAAAACGGATTCCCCGTGCCCGCGGCAAATATCACGATACGACCCTTCTCCATATGCCGGACCGCTCTGCGGCGAATATAGGGCTCGGAAACCGTCGCCATCGGGATTGCGGACTGGACCCGTGTATGCACGCCGTTGCTTTCCAGGACGCTCTGCATAGCCAAGGCGTTCATAACCGTGGCAAGCATCCCCATATAGTCGGCGCTGGTTCGTTCGATACCCGCGGCCGCGGCCGACATCCCACGAAAGATGTTGCCTCCGCCGATGACCAGGCAAATCTCAATGCCCAAGTCGTGGACGCTCTTGATCTCGTTTGCGATCCGCTCGACGACCGCTGGATCAAGGCCATAGCCCTTGTCGCCCATCAGAGCTTCACCCGACAGCTTCAGGAGAACCCGTCCGTACCTAGTACCGGCTTTCACAATCCCGTGCTCCATGAGATCGCTTTTCCCGTTTCCTCGACAGGAGGCGGTGCGCCGGCGATGCCAGCGCATCGTCCAGCGGCGTCGACGCCCCGAGGAAGCGGAAAAAGCGACCCTCCGGGCGGCCTTCCGAGGCCGCCGGCGACGTTGCGTGCCGCTTGTGATGCGTTAGCATCACGGCGCGCCTCGCGCCTGGCCGGACGGACTCGGTAGGCCGTCACATGGGGCACGGAATTGTGAAAGTCGGTACTTGGAGGTGGCGACATGCCTATGCCCATCCGATGAAGGTCAGAGCCGGACCACTAGCCCACGGCTTTCGCAACTTCCGCGGCGAAATCCTCGTCCTTCTTCTCGATGCCCTCGCCCAAGGCGAAACGAACAAAACCTCCCATACCGACCGGCGCGCCGGCATCCTCGGCAGCGGCTTCCAGCACCTTTTCCACCTTGCTGTCGCCCTCGATGACGAACGTCTGATCGAGCAGACAGACCTCCTCGTAATATTTGCTCAGCCGCCCCTCGACCATTTTCTCGATGATGGCTTCCGGTTTCCCGGACGCGCGGGCCTGGTCGGTCAGGATGCTCCGTTCGCGCTCAAGAGCCTCCGGACCAAGCTCGTCACGGGAAATCGCTTGCGGGTTGGTGGCGGCGACATGCATCGCGAGCTCTCTACCCAGCCGTTCCAGTTGGCCGGCATTGCCCGCTGTCTCAAGACCTACGAGCACGGCGATCTTGCCAAGTCCGGGTCCTTGCGCGTTGTGGACGTACGATGCCAACACACCCTTTTCGACGGACAACACGGCCGCGCGGCGAAGCTTCATGTTTTCGCCGATGGTGGCGATCATATGGGTGAGTTCTTCCGCCACCGTGCGTCCGGTCCCCGGGTACTGCAGCGCGTTCAATGCCTCGACGTCATCGCCGTGCTGCAGCACCATCTTGGACATGGTGCGAACGAAATCCCGAAAGGTATCGTTGCGAGCGACGAAATCCGTTTCCGCATTGACTTCGACCACGGCTCCGCGGTTGCCGTCGACACAAACGCCAACCAAGCCCTCGGCGGCGACCCGTCCGGCTTTCTTCGCCGCGGTCGCCAAGCCCTTCTTGCGCAACCAGTCGGAGGCCGCCTCGATATCGCCCCCCGTTTCGATCAGCGCCTTCTTGCAATCCATCATTCCGGTGCCGGTCTTGTCCCGCAGCTCCTTTACAAGGGTGGCGGTGACTTCAGCCATGTTCATCCTCTCTCGGTCAGGGTTTTCGATAACTGCTTGCTTGCTATCAAACGGATTTGGTCGGGCCGTGCTCAGCGTGTCTCGGCGGGTTGATCGGCATCGGTGGAGCGAGGCTCGGCGTCGCTCGAGGCAGCTTCCTGCTTAGGCTCTTCGCCAGCACCTTCGGCGCCCGACTCGGCTTGCTGCTGAGTCTCTTCACTGCCTTCCGCGGCAGGTTTGGTCTCGTTTTCCGCTCCCGCCGCCGGTTCGGCCACAGGCGTTGGCTCGGCCGTAGCCGCTGGCTCGGCCGTCGCCGCCGGCTCGGCCGCTGGTTCGGCCGCACTCTCCTCCGGTACGACCTCGAGTGGCTCCTCGGCGGCGCCAAGGTCGACGCCGGAGGCGCTCATCTCCTGCTGGATGCCATCGAGGACGGCATCAACAACCAGATCGCAATACAAACCGATGGCGCGCAAAGCGTCGTCATTGCCCGGGATCGGAAAACTGATGCCCTTCGGATCGCTGTTCGAGTCGACGACCGCGACGACTGGGATGGCCAGCTTGTTCGCTTCGGCGACGGCGATGTCTTCCTTGTTGGTGTCGATGACGAAAAGCACGTCGGGCAAGCCGCCCATTTCCTTGATCCCGCCGAGCGCGCGCTCCAGCTTGTCGCGCTCACGAGTGAGGCGCAAAGTCTCTTTCTTGGTCAGCCCGAGATTCTCTTCGGCCAGTCGGTTGTCCAGGTCGCGAAGCCGCTTGATCGAGTTGGAGATGGTTCTCCAATTGGTCATCATCCCACCGAGCCAGCGGTGATTGACGTAGTACTGACCGCAACGCTTGGCGGTCTCGGCGACCTTTTCGCTTGCCTGACGCTTAGTGCCGACGAACAGCACCCGACCACCGCCGGCGACCACATCGCGCACCGCGACCAAGGCCTGATGGAGCATCGGTACGGTCTGCTCCAGATCGATGATATGAGTGCCGTTGCGGACCCCGAACAAATAGGGCTCCATCTTCGGGTTCCAGCGTCTGGTGCTATGCCCGAAGTGAACGCCGGCCTCCAGGAGCTGGCGCATGGTAAACGTGGGAAGTGCCATCGAATCCGTTCCTTTTCCGGTTCAGCCTCCGCGGGTTAGCCCGGCAAGTAACCGGGCACCGGAGCGACACTTCCGCCAAGGCGATGGCGAACGCCGCGTTCCCGCGTGTGATATCGAATGCCTGAAATAGCGTCCCGCTCGTGTGATTGCAAGGGTTAAGCCGCTTGGCGTGCGGCCGTCAATCAGACTTCACGGACGTCCCGAACTCCGGGAATGCCGCGAAGTTGCAGAGCCACCGCGGGGCTGATGGCGTAGCGGCCGGGAATCCCGATCTCCACTTCCGTGCCTCCCTCGATCCACGAAACCAGCTTGACCTGTCCCCGTCCCGCGGCCTTGTCGTCGAGGATATTCCGGATCGCCGGCAGCGGTTCGGGTGAATCGATGAACACGGCCAGGTTCGCGGTGAGTCGCTCCGCGACCTGATCCAGGGGCTCGATGGACTGAGCGGAAAAGCGCAAGCTATCTCCCTCGATCTGGACGTTCGCCCGGATCAGAAGTGAACACCCGACCTCCAACAGCTCGCGGTTCGACGCCAGAAGCTCTGAAAACACAAGAACCTCGAACACTCCCGAGGTATCCGACAACTGGACGAACGCGTACCGGTTGCCTTTGCCGGAGGTCCGTTCCTTCTTGGAAATCACCGTTCCGGCCACAGTTACCGGGCCCGAACAACCCTGCGCGAGAACATCGGCACAGCGCACCGCTTTCAGCCGTTTCAAGCTCTTGGCGTACGCCGACAATGGATGGGCCGAAAGATAGAAACCGATGGCCTCGAACTCCTCCCTAAGGCGTTCCATCGGCGGCCAATCGCCAACCTCGGCGAGTTGTAGCTGGGAAGGCGCGTTGCTCGCATCGCCGCCGAACAAACCCATTTGTCCACTGGCGCGCTCCTCGGCGGTGGCACTGGCACGGCGCAGCAACGTCTCGACCGACTCGAACACTTGCCTGCGGTTTGCGTTCAGGTCGTCGAAAACACCGGCGCGAGCCAGATTCTCGAGTTGGCGTTTGTTGATCTGACGGGCATCAAGGCGCTTGGTGATATCATCGAGGCTCTTGAACGGACCGTTTCGCTGTCGCTCGGCCACCAGCGTCCGCATTGCCCCCTCGCCTACGTTCTTGATCGCCGCCAGGGCAAAGCGGATCGCACTTTCGTCGGCCGATCCATTGGTCATACGCTCGACCGCGAAGGTGACCTCCGAGTTGTTGATGTCGGGTTGCAGCAAACGGATTCCCAGCCTGACCAGTTCCTGGCGAAAGGTGTTGAGCTTGTCTGTGTTGTTGAGATCGAGGCTCATCGAAGCGGCGAGAAACTCGACCGGGTGATTGGCTTTGAGGTAGGCGGTCTGGTAGGCGACAAGCGCGTAGGCGGCGGCGTGGGATTTGTTGAAGCCGTAACCGGCGAACTTATTGACGAGATCGAAGATATGGTTGGCCTTGCCGTCGGGAACGCCGCGGGCGCGGGCGCCATCGACGAAAATATGGCGCTGCTTGTCCATCTCCTCCTTGATCTTCTTGCCCATCGCCCGGCGCAGAATGTCGGCGCTTCCCAACGAATAGCCGGACAGTTCCTGGGCGATCTGCATGACCTGTTCCTGGTAGACCATGATCCCCTGGGTCTCGCGGAGGATGGGCTCCAGCGTCGGATAGAGGTAATCCGGTTCCTCTTCGCCGTGCTTGCGGCGGATGTAACTGGGGATGTTGTCCATCGGCCCCGGCCGATAGAGGGCGACGACGGCGATGATGTCCTCGAAGGTATCGGGCCTCAACCTGCGCAGCACGTCACGCATGCCCGTGCTTTCCAACTGAAACACGCCGACGGTATCGCCCCGACTCAGCATCTCGAAGACCTTGGGATCGTCGAGCGGCAGGTTCGAGAGGTCGATGTCCTCCCCCTTTCCCCGGCGCACCATGTCCACCGCCCTGGCCAGAACGGTCAGCGTCTTCAAGCCGAGGAAATCGAATTTGACCAAGCCGGCGGCTTCCACCCACTTCATGTTGAAGCCGGTGACCGGGATGCTCGACCGGGGATCGCGATAGAGCGGGATCAACTGGTCGAGCGATCGGTCGCCGATGACGACGCCCGCCGCGTGGGTGGAGGCGTGGCGGTACAGCCCCTCCAGCCGGGTGGCAACGTCGATCAGCTTGGCGACGACCTCGTCTTCTTGAGCCATCGCGCGGAGTTGCGGCTCGATCTCCATCGCCTGCCCGAGGGTAACCGGACTGGCCGGATTGTTCGGCACCAGCTTGCAAAGCTTGTCCACCTGGCCGTAAGGCATACCCAACACCCGCCCGACATCGCGCAACACCGCGCGCGCCTGCAGCTTGCCGAAGGTAATGATCTGGGCAACCCGGTCGCGACCGTACTTTTCCTGCACATGCTTGATGACTTCGTCGCGGCGATCCTGGCAGAAGTCGATGTCGAAGTCGGGCATGGATACCCGTTCGGGGTTGAGGAAGCGCTCGAACAGGAGGCCGAAACGCAGCGGGTCGAGATCGGTGATGGCCAGCGCCCAGGCGACCACCGAGCCCGCGCCGGACCCTCGTCCGGGCCCCACCGGAATGTCGTGTTCCTTGGCCCAGCGGATGAACTCGGCGACGATCAGGAAATAGCCGGAAAAGCCCATGTCGCAAATCACCCCGAGTTCGTAGTCGAGGCGTTCCCTGTAGGGCTGGGCCACGTGTTCCCGTTCCTCGCCCGCCATACCGGGCGTGAACACGTGTGCCTCGAGGTGTGATTCGAGCCCTTTGCGAGCCTCCGCCCGCAGTGACTCTTCCTCGCTCGAGTCCGGTCCGCAATCGTACGGCGGCAGGATCGGTTTGACGGTCTCGATCATGAAGGCACAGCGCCGGGCGATAAGCACCGTGTTGGCGACGGCGTCCGGCAGGTCCGAGAACAACGCCTGCATCTCCGACGCGCTCTTGAAGAAATGCTCCGGCGTCAGGCGTCGCCGCTCGGTGTCCGCGACGTATGCGCTCTCGGCGATGCAAATCAGCGCGTCATGGGCCTCGTACATGTCGGGGTTGGCGAAAAAGGCCTCATTGGTGGCGACGAGCGGCGGTTGGTAATCTTTCCGCCGCAGGCGGATCAATCTTCAATCCTCCGCCTCCGGCGGACCCGGATTGGGTGTAAACTGCGAGGTGACATTTTGTGGTTACAATATATTACAGCCAGGGGGACAAGTATCACATCACGGGCCATGGCTTTGCGAATCACAATGGCAGTCTGCGTCCATATTTGTAGTTTTCCCGACGGATTAAACCGAATGCCGGTGTGACAATTTGAATGGGTAATACTTTTTTCCCTGATCCTATGCTGTATGTTCTTACC
>JAUXFS010000238.1 GCA_030622775.1 Rhodospirillales bacterium
GCCTGGCGATCAGGGCGCCGAGGATGGTGAGCACCGCTTGCATCGCCCCGGCATGGTCGGCCATCGGCGGAAAGATGATCGCCGGCGCGTCCGAGGGACCGGTTGCGCTCAGGCCGCCGGTCATCGCCACGTAACCGATGTCGTGGCCGGAGACCAACCGATAGGGCCCGGTCTGGCCGAAACCCGAAAGGGCGCAATGGATCAGCCGGGGATTGAGATCGTTGAGCCGTTCCTCCCCGAACCCGAGACGCTCGAGCACACCCGGGCGGAACGATTCCAGCACCACGTCGGCGCGCGCCGCCAGCGCCGTGAACGCGGTCTTGCCCTCGTCGGTCTTGAGATCGACGGTGATCGCCGTCTTGCCGGCGTTGATCATCTCGTAGAACGGCGACGATCCCTCCTTGCCCGCCGGGTCCAAGTTCTTCAACGGATCGCCCGCGGGCGGCTCGACCTTGACCACGTCGGCGCCCATGTCGGCGAGCAGACGGGTGGCGAACGGCCCCGGCAGGTACTGGCTGAGGTCCAGAACCCGCGTGTCCTTCAAGAAGTCCTTCAGCATGTTACCCCCAAGCCGCGTTCGTGGTCTCGTCGGACGAGGCCGCGGGCAGGCGCGCCGACGGCACCCGGCTTCTATCGCGCCAGAAGGAAATTGACAAGGAACGGTTAGCGGACCGGCGCCGGTGAACGGCTCTTGCGACGTTTCGCCGGCCGAGTGGGTTCCGCGGGCTCGAGGTAGTCGAAGGCGGGCTTGCCGTCCTCGATCGTCACCCGGACGCCGCCGCCCTTCTCCAGCTTGCCGAACAGCAGCTCCTCGGCCAGCGGCTTCTTGATGTGCTCCTGAATGACGCGGACCAGCGGCCGGGCGCCGAACCGCTGATCGAAGCCCTTCACCGCCAGCCACCGGCGGGCCTCGTCGGACAGTTCGATGGTGACCTGGCGATCGGCGAGCTGGACCTCCAGTTGCATGACGAACTTGTCGACCACCAGGGCGACCACTTCGGGCGGCAGGCTGGAGAACTGGATGATCGCGTCCAACCGGTTGCGGAACTCGGGCGTGAACGTCCGCTCGATCGCTTCCGTGTCATCGCCGATCCGCTCTTCGCGTTCGAAGCCGATCGCCGGCTTGGCCAGATCCGCGGCGCCGGCGTTGGTGGTCATGATCAGCACCACGTTGCGGAAATCAACGCTCTTGCCGTTGTGGTCGGTCAGCTTGCCGTGGTCCATGATCTGCAGCAGGATGTTGAACAGATCCGGATGGGCCTTCTCGATCTCGTCGAGCAGCAGCACCGCGTGCGGCTGCTTGTCGATGGCGTCGGTCAGCAGGCCGCCCTGGTCGAAGCCGACGTAACCCGGCGGCGCCCCGATCAGCCGGGAGATGCTGTGACGTTCCATGTACTCGGACATGTCGAAGCGAACCAGTTCGATGCCGAGAACATGGGAGAGCTGTCGCGCCACTTCGGTCTTGCCGACCCCCGTGGGCCCCGAGAACAGGTAGCAGCCGATCGGCTTTTCCGCGTCGCGCAGGCCCGCGCGGGAGAGCTTGATGGCGCTGGAAAGGGCGGAAATCGCCTTGTCCTGCCCAAAGACGACGGTCTTCAGATCCCGCTCCAGGGTCTGCAGCGCCTTGCGGTCGTCGGTGGAGACGCTCTTCGGCGGGATCCGGGCGATCTTCGCCACCACCTCCTCCACATCCCTGACCGTCACCATCGTCCGGCGCCGGTTCGGGGGCAGCAACATCCGCGCCGCGCCGACCTCGTCGATGACATCGATCGCCTTGTCCGGAAGCTTTCGGTCGTTGATGTAGCGGGCCGACAACTCCACCGACGCGCGCAGCGCCTCGGCCGTGTAACGGACCTTGTGGTGGGCCTCGAAATAGGGCTTGAGGCCGCGGAGGATCTTCACCGTGTCCTCGATCGACGGCTCGTAGATGTCGATCTTCTGGAAGCGGCGGACCAGCGCCCGATCCTTCTCGAAGTGGTTGCGGTATTCCTTGTAGGTGGTCGAGCCCATGCAGCGCAGGTTGCCGGCGGCGAGCGACGGCTTGAGAATGTTGGACGCATCCATCGACCCGCCGCTGGTGGCGCCGGCGCCGACGACGGTGTGGATCTCGTCGATGAACAGAACCGCGCCGGGGATCTGCTCGATTTCCGAGATGACCCCCTTCAACCGCTCCTCGAAGTCGCCGCGGTAACGGGTGCCGGCGAGCAGCGCCCCCATGTCGAGGCTGTAGATGGTGGCGTCACGAAGGACCTCCGGCACCTCTTCGCGGACGATGCGCAACGCCAGCCCCTCGGCGATCGCCGTCTTGCCGACGCCAGGGTCGCCGACGAACAGCGGATTGTTCTTGTTTCGCCGGCAGAGGATTTGGATCGTCCGCTCGATTTCCATCTCGCGGCCGATCAGCGGGTCGATGCGGCCTTCCGACGCCTTGCGATTGAGGTCGACGCAGTAGGCCTCCAGCGCCTCGTGCCCCTTGCGGGCCGTCTTCTCGGCGCCCGGGTCCTCGTCGGCGCCGTGGACGGGGCGCCGACGCGCCTCGCCCGGTACCTTGGCGATGCCGTGGGATATGTAGTTGACCGCGTCGAGCCGGCTCATGTCCTGAACCTGCAGATAAAAGACGGCGTGCGACTCCCGCTCGGAGAACATCGCGACAAGGACGTTGGCGCCGGTCACCTCCTCGCGTCCGGAGGACTGAACGTGAATGACCGAGCGCTGAATCACCCGCTGAAAGCCGGCGGTCGGCTTGGGATCCGTCGTCCCCACCGCCTTCAGGCCATCCAACTCGTGATCGACGAACTGGGAGAGGTCGTGTTGCAACTGCTGGACGTCGAGGCCGCAGGCGCGCATCACCGGCACCGCATCCTGGTCCTCGGCCAGGGCCAGCAACAGGTGCTCGAGCGTGGCGTACTCGTGGCTTCGCTCGGTGGCCAGCGCCAGCGCCCGGTGCAGCGTCTGTTCGAGGTTATGTGACAGCATGAACGTCTCTCACTCGCTTCCGTCCTTTTCGATCGTGCACTGGAGAGGATGCTGATGCTGGTGCGCCGTCTCCATGACCTGGTTCACCTTGGTCTCGGCGATCTCGTATGTAAAGACCCCGCACACGCCAACGCCGCGCTGATGGACATGCAGCATGATCTGTACCGCCTCTTCGTGCCCCATGCCGAAAAAGCGCTCGAGCACGTAAACGACGAACTCCATCGGCGTATAGTCGTCGTTCAGCATTAAAACTTTGTACATGGACGGCTTTTTCGTTTTCGGCCGGGCTTTGGTGACAACCCCGGTCGAAGGCAGACCGTCATTCTTGCGCTCGTCGGAGCCGCTCATCCTCGTATTCGCTCCCTTAGGGCCTGTGGACAATTAGGATAGCGCCGTGGCGGGATCGGATTTTCCCGCCGGCTAGGAGCGGGCTGCGCCGTGTGGCAGGCCCCACACCAGCGGTCCGCGACGACGCGGGCGGGAAAATACGACCCGTCCCGGAGGGATTGCTCCAGGATGGCGCGCGGCCGCGTCGCTCGTCTTCGAATATGCGCTGCATGTCCTTCATCCTCGCTCCTCGCCGCGCGCCATCCTGGAGCAACCACGGCGCTATCCCAATTGTCCACAGGCCCTAGTCCCGGCGGCTCCCTTTGAGCGACTCCAGCCGATTGCCGGGCGGGATACGCAATTCGTTCAACGACCTGGCGGCGTTTAGCATCTCCAACTTGCGGCGCGCCGGGCGAGCGATGCCACGCCACCTGCGTGTTGGAAGCCGGTTGAACAGCTGCCGGGTGTCGCGGTCCTTGAACGACTTGATCACCTCTGCAGCCTATACCGCCTCGCGGCATACCGTCAAGCGTTATGGGCGGTGTTTAACCAGTTGATATTGCGGGTTCGGGCGGCGGGGGCGCCGGCTTCGTTTTCGGTTGATCCCGCCGCGCTTGCCGGGTCAGGCGGCGGGCGACAGCCGGTCGACCTTGATCTGGTCGGCGCGCTTCATCGCCTGGGCGAGGTCGTAGGCGGCCTGGAGACGGTACCAGGTCTCGGCGCCGCCGCCGAACGCCTTGTCGAGACGGATCGCCATCTCCGGCGAAATCCCGGCGTGGCCGTTGACGATGTCGGAGAGCTGCTTGCGACTGACGCCGAGGCGCTTGGCGGCCTCGGTGACGTTGAGTCCCAAGGGCTCAAGGCAGTCGTACCGGACGGAAAATCCCGGATGGGGCGGGTTGTTCATCGCCATGTCGGTTCCTCCTCGTCTGCTTCCTAGTGATAGTCGATCAGGTCGACGTCGCTCGCGTGTCCGTCCTCGAAGCGAAAGACGATGCGCCAGTTGCCCGAAATCGTAACAGACCAGTGGCCCGCCAGATCGCCCTTGAGCGGATGCAGCCGATAGCCGGGCAGGTTCATGTTCCCCGGCTCGGACGCCTGTTCGAGGCGGGCAAGGATGCGCTCGATCTTGTCCGCATACTGTGGTTGCACCTTCCGCCGGTCTCCCTTCTCGAACAGC
>JAUXFS010000282.1 GCA_030622775.1 Rhodospirillales bacterium
CTTCGACTACGACTCGAGCATTCGGCCGCTGGGATTCGACTTTCGCGACCAGCCGCATCGGCGCTTCCTGCACCGCCACCATTGGCGCGATCGGGTGCTGTGGGAGGTCCCGCTGTCGAGTTGGAAGCTGGGCCCACTGTGCGTTCCCATTTCGGGGGGCAACTACGTACGCCAGCTCCCCGATGGGTTTGTCCGCAAAGCTGTCGCCCGATGGGATCGCAACGTCGATGCACCATTCGTTTTTTATTTTCACATATGGGAACTCGACCCCGATCAGCCGCGCATTACCGCGGTATCTCCGCTCCAGAGTATTCGCCAATACCGCAATCTCGACGTGATGCCAGAGAGAGTACGCCACTATCTCGACAGCTATCGCTTCACGTCCGTCGCCGAGTATCTGGCGTTGCCTCCAACCGAACTGGCGATCCCACGGGCCGCGTTCGCGGCGTCTTTTCCGGCAAGGGTCGACGCCAAGACCGAGAAAAAGCCTTCCGTTCGCAGACCGATCACCATCGTGGTGCCCTGCTACAACGAGGAAGCGACGCTGGGTTACCTTGCGAACACCCTGGAGTGCTTCGCGGGTGACGTCGCCGGGGAGTACGACGTTTCGTATATTTTCATTGATGACGGCAGCCGCGACGGCACCTGGGAGCGACTGGAGGAGTTGTTCGGGCAGCGACCGGATTGCCAACTGCTGCGCCATCCTCGCAATCGCGGCATCGCCGCCGCGACGCTCACCGGATTTGCCCACGCCAAGACCGAGATCATCTGCGCGATCGATGCCGACGGCACCTTCGACCCCAAACAGATTAAGGAAATGATCCCGATGCTGGCGAGCGACGTCGATCTGGTGACCGCGTCGCCGTACCATGAGTTGGGCGAGGTGATGAACGTGCCGGCTTGGCGGTTGACCCTTTCCAAGGGCGCGTCGTTCCTGTACAGGTTGGTTCTTCGCAACAAGCTCGCCACCTACACCAGTTGCTTCAGGGTCTATCGTCGCACGACCGTGAAGGACATTACCCTCAGAAACGACGGTTTTGTGGGCATCGTCGAAATTCTCAGCAAACTCGACACGAAAGGGGGCCGCGTCGTCGAATGCCCGGCGGTGATCGAGGTCAGATTGCTCGGCCATTCGAAAATGAAGGTTCTCGGGACGGTTGTGGGCCACCTCAAATTGCTCGCACAACTAGCGGTTGAACGTTGGGTGCTGGGATTGTATCCTAAACACACAGGTCGAAGAGGAGGGATACTGTGACCCAGGCAGCGGCGGAGGAGGAATCGGAGATAACCCTGCCGTCGGATCAGGATGGCTCCGGGCGGATGCTCGGGGACGAGGAGTTGGCGCTCCTCCGAAAGGTGATCGAAAGCGGGACCCTGACCAGCACCAAGGGCACCGCCGTGAGCGCCGTCGAGCGGCGCTTCGCCGAAATGGTCGGATGCGACCAAGCCGTCGCCTGTTCTTCCGGCACGACCGCCATTCATGCCGCCGTCGTCGCCATCGACCCCGAGCCGGGCGAGGAGATCGTCACTTCGCCGATCACCGACATGGGGGCGATCGCGCCGATCCTCTATCAGGGCGCGATCCCGGTGTTCGCCGATGTCGATCCGCGTACCTGCAACATCACCGCCGAGACCATCGAACCCTGCCTCAGCGAGCGTACGCGAGCCATCATCGTCACCCATCTGTTCGGCAACCCGGCCGAAATGGGGCCGATTCTCGATCTGGCCCGGCGGCGCTCGATCCCGGTGATCGAGGATTGCGCCCAGGCCTATCTGGCCCGGAGCGGCGGACGGTACGTCGGGACGCTCGGCGCGATCGGTTGTTTCAGCCTGCAGCAGGGCAAGCACATCACCGCCGGTGAAGGCGGACTCGTCGTCACCGACGATCCGGAGCTCGCGCGGCGAACGAGGCTGTTCGTCAACAAGGCGTGGGGCTATGGCGATGCCAACCCCGACCACTACTTCCTCGCTCTCAACGGGCGGATGACCGAGCTTCAGGGCGCGGTGACCCTGGCCCAGCTCGACAAGCTGGCGGATGGTATCGAGCGGCGGCGGGCGATGGCGCGCCGATTGACCGGGCGGCTCGCCGATCTCCCGGGGATCGAGACGCCGTGGATCGCGGCGGACGCCGAACATGTCTACTGGCGGTACTGTCTTTGGGTGGATCAGGGGCAGCTGCCCGGAGGTTCGCCGGCGCTCGGTGCCGGCCTCAAGCAGCACGGTATCGCGTCGGCGCCGCGCTACATTCAGAAGCCGGCGTTCCAGTGCGCGGTGGTGCGCGACCAGCGGACATTCGGCAACAGCCGCTTTCCCTTTACCCTGGCGAGGCCGGAGGCGATCGACTACGCGCCGGAGCGTTTTCCCGGAACGTTCGATGGCCTCGAGCGGATCCTGGTCCTGCCGTGGAACGAACGCTACACCGAGGATCACGTCGACCACATCGCCTTTGCCATCCGCTCCCAACACGCCGGACTGCGAAAGGACCTCGTCGATGGCTGACCCGCTTCGACTGGGTTTGATCGGGGCGGGAGCCATCGCCCAGTCCTATATCAAGGCGCTCGAAGAGAGTCCGCTCGCCCAGTGGGTCGGGATCGCCGATGTCCGCCCGGAGGCGGCGGCCGCGGCCGCCGAACTGATGGGCTGCGACAGCTATCTCTCCCATGAGGAACTGGCGGATCGCGCCAATTGCGATGCGGTGGTGATCTGCACGCCGCCCTCGTGCCATGCCGAGATCGCCCTACGTTTCATCGAGCGAGGCATCGCGGTGCTATGCGAGAAGCCGCTCAGCATCGGCGCCGCCAGCGCCCGCGGCCTTTGCGCCGCGGCGGAGCGCAACGGCGTCGTCATGGCGATGGCATCGAAGTTCCGCTACGTCGACGATGTCATCCGTGCGCGATCGATCATCACCTCGGGTCTGCTCGGCGAGATCGTGTTGCTGGAGAATGCGTTCACCGCCTCGGTCAACATGTCGCGACGCTGGAACGCCGATCGGAGTATCGGCGGCGGCGGGGTGCTGATCGACAACGGCACCCATTCGGTCGATATCGTCCGTTATCTTCTCGGTCCGATTTCCCAAGTTTTCGTGGTTGAGGGGAAGCGGAACCAGGACCTGCAGGTGGAAGATACGGTCAACATGTTCATGCGCACCGTCGACGGCGTGAGCGCCAATGTCGATCTCTCCTGGAGCATCAACAAGGAGCTCGACGACTACATCCGGGTCTTCGGCACCGACGGCACGATCCAGGTGGGCTGGCGCGAGTCCCGTTACCGGCAGGCCTCCAGCCCCGACTGGATCGTCTTCGGCGGCGGCTACGACAAGCTGGCGGCGTTCCGCCGTCAGCTCAGCAATTTCTGTTCCCGGGTGCTCGGGCTCGAGCCGCTTCTGATCGACTCCGAAGACGCCATCGCCTCGGTCGAGGTGATCCAGGCCGCCTACGACTCGTTGGCCGAGGGTCGATGGGTGTCGGTCGATTCTGTGTCGTCCGCTCGGTCGGCCGCGCTTCGCGAGGTTACGACCCGGCCGACCGGATGACCGTCCGCGTCCATCCCACCGCTCTCGTCGAGGACGGTGTCGAGATCGGCGACGGCACCGCGGTGTGGGACAGCGTCCATATCCGTGCGCCGGCGCGCATCGGCGGCGACTGCATCGTCGGCGAAAAGACCTACATTGCCTCTGGCGTCGATATCGGCGATCGGGTCAAGGTCAACGCCTTCGTCTACATCTGCGCCGGCGTGACCATCGAGACCGGGGCGATGATCGCCGCCGGCGTCGTATTCACCAACGACCGCTATCCGAGGGCGACGACCAGCGATCTCGCCGCACTGCGCCCGTCGGAGGCGGACGAGCGGACCCTTCCGACCCGCGTTCGCGAGGGCGCCACCATCGGCGCCCGGTCGGTCATCGGCTGCGACCTGGAGATCGGCCGCTTCGCGATGGTCGGCATGGGCGCGGTGGTCACCAAGAGCGTCCCCGACTTCCATCTCGTCGTCGGGTGTCCGGCCCGGCCCGTCGGCCTGATCTGCCGTTGTGGCGAGCCGATGCTGAAGTTCACCGACCGTGTTCCGAAATCCGTCTATGCGCTTCAGTGCGGCGCCTGCGACCTGC
>JAUXFS010000385.1 GCA_030622775.1 Rhodospirillales bacterium
AGATCGTTGCCACCAGCGATCCAACCACAGCCCTAGGGGCTACGTGAGTGAAGGGGATACCCAGTTTTTCCCAAATCCCGAAAGGTGATCGTCGGGCCCCGCCGCGGGGTCGGCACTACCGATGCACGAGCGGAAATACTCGCAATAGCTGTGAAATAACATAGACGCCCCCAAAACGTGTAGAAATCGGTTGACTCCCCTCCGGATAACCCATATGGAGTAATTATTACGGGAAAAACATTTCGCTAATACTCGTAATAAGGGCCGTCAATCCGGAAAAGCCGGAGACCCCCGGAACGGGAAGCTGGACATGGCAAACAGCAACGACGGAAAAGCGGCAAACGGTTCGGGGATCGCTCGGCGGTTCGGCACGCTGGCGCTGCTTCTCGCCCTGATCGCCGGCGTTCTCGTCGACCACCAAGCCGCCGCCGCCGATGGACGGCAGAGCTTTTTCCACAGCGTCGAACTCCGCTCGGCAAACATCAAGCCGTTCGCCAAGTGGCGCTCCGCTATCGAGCGCACCGCTCGGGAAGTGGCGTTGGAAGAGGGGCGGGACTGCCGCACCGCCGGCGCGGCGGGCTGCCGCTATCGCGAGTTGTATGCCTTTCTCGACACCCTTCGCGACAAGGGCCGCCGCGAGCAGTTGGTCGCGGTCAATGCCTATATGAACGCCCGCCCCTACGTCACCGACGCCACGAACTGGGGCAAGAAGGACTACTGGGCGACGCCGGCCGAGTTTCTGAACCGCTCCGGCGACTGCGAGGACTACGCGATCGCCAAGTTCTTCGCGCTGAAGCGTCTCGGGTGGAACGCCGACGCGCTGCGGCTGGCGGCGGTCAAGGATCTCGACCGCGGCGCCGGCCATGCGGTGTTGATCGCGTACCACGACGACCGGAGCTGGCTGCTCGACAATCAGATCAAGCAGGTCGTCGAGACCGGCACCGTCCGCCGCTACGAGCCCGTCTACTCGATCAACGAAAATTCCTGGTGGCGCCACCGGGTGGTCGCCCGCGCCCACTAATTCCATCGACTCTTGCCGAACGCACCGTCCCGCCGCCGATATAAAGGATGAGCGGTGTCGCTATTCGTTCAGCGAGTCGAGCAGCACCCTTGCGTCTTTCAGGTCCGGAGTATCGAAGCCTTCGGTGAACCAGCCGTAAACGGGTGCGAGCAGGTCGTGGGCCTTTTTGCGCTCGCCCTGTCTGGCCCACAGTTGGGCCAAGCTGATGGCGGCGCGGAGCTCCCAGGATTTCGCCTGCTGTCCTCGGGCGATCGCAATGGCGTCGTGGAAGGCGTCCTCCACCTACTCGGGGTCGTGCCCGGGCCGACGCATCAGGATCTCGCCCTCGAGGCGGCGAACCTCCGAGTGGAACCAGAGTTCCCCATGGGCGTCGACCGCGCGCCCGGCCTCGTTGATCTCCAGGGACGCGTCCTCGAACCTGTCGAGTGCCGCCAACGCACAGGCGTTGACGGCGTGACGGTATGGCGTGAAAAGCCAAGTGTCGGTGGCATCGAGGATCTTCAATGCGCGCTCCATTGTCGCGAGCGCGTTTGCGGGGTCACCGGCCGCGAGCAGTACGGCGCTTTGGGTAGAGAGCGCCATGCCCTCCCACATCTTGAGACCGTGCTCGGCCGAGATTTCGAGCATGGAAGCGATAAGCTCGGCCGTTTTCTCGAATTGGCGCATCTGGTTCAGGAGAAGGGCCACATGCAGGTGTGCGTAGGCCAGGGTATTAGTGTGGTGGATCCGATCGGCAGCTTCGAGGGCATCGGCGGTCATCCGCGATGCCTGGTCGACATAGCCCAGGCACCAGAGGGTCGTCGCACCGTAGCAGCGAATGCCGACACCGGGCTCGTGGCCGAACCGAGCGGCCAGCGCCGGATGCCGGTCGGGATCGTAGAGGGCCCAGGCTTTCTCGAAGTTCTCCCGAGCCTCGCGGAACCTGCCCATCATCGCCTGGCTAGTTCCGAGTAACCGCCGCGCCATCATCGAATGACTGTCGTCATCCTGGCGCGATGCGATTTCCACCAGCTCGGAGGCCCTTGCCAACGCCTCTGGCATCTCGGCGCGGACATGATGGGCGGCCCAGACGCCGTAGTAGGCGGGGAAACGTAACGGTGTCTCGCCCAACGCCTGCACCAGACGGCGGGCCCGATCGAAGATCTCGACCGTCCTTGCGTTGCCGTATCCCAGGCTGGCGATCGAAGCCTGACCGAGGGGGACGAGCAGCGCCAGCTCCCGCTCCTGGCGGTGGCGCCCATCGTCCAACCGGCCAACGAGCGCGATCGCATGGCCGAGCTGCGCCATCGCCTCGGCGTAGGCGGGCCGTGCGATCGCCGCCTCTCCCGCCTGCCGCCAATAGCTGATCGCCTTTTCGATTGCTCCCGCCTGGGTGGCGTGGCGGGCGAGGATTTCGGGCGGGCTCGGGGCCGACGCGTCTTCGAGAGCGGCGAGGATCTGGCCATGGAGATCGCTGCGGCGGCTCTTGAGCAGACTCTCGTAGGCCGCGTCCCGGACCAGGGCATGCTTGAAGGTGTAGGTGGCGTCGGGAGGAATGCCGCGGCGAAACACCAACTCGCTGCCGGCGAGCCGTTCGAGCGCACCCTGTAGCCGGGCCTCCGGTAACGGCGCCACCGACGCCAGAAGCCGGTAGCCGAATTCGCGGCCGATACAGGCGGCCACCTGCGCCACCTCCTTGACCTCGGGAATGCGATCGAGGCGGGCCATCAGCGAGTCGTGCAGGGAGGCGGGGATACTGAGCTCGCTGGTCGCGCCGCTCTCGATCACCGCCTTGGTCAGTTCCTCGACGAACAGCGGCACGCCGTCGGTGCGGGCGATGATGGCATCGAGGGTCTCGGCGGGCAGCGCCTCGCCGCCGAGCCGTTTGACGATGGCCCGAACACCGCTGCGCCCGAGGCGGTTGAGAGTCAGCCGCGTCACATGCGGATGTGCCGCCAGCGCCGGCTGGCCGTCCGGGCGGCTGGTCATGAGAACCAGCACCGGCGCCTCGGCGATGCTCTCCAGACATTGCTCGATCAGCTCCAGTGTCGTCGGATCGATCCAGTGCGCATCCTCGACCACCAGCAGCACCGGCTTTTTTGCTGTCAGTCCGAGCAGCTGGTGGGTCAGCGCTTCGAGGGTGCGCGCCCGCTGCGCCTGCGGCGTCAGATCGAGCTTGCCGTAGCGTGACGCGCCGTCGAGACCGAGCAGATCGGCGATCAACGGCGCGACCTCGCCGGCATCACCCGCCTGGCCAATCAGCGCCTCCAGCTTGTCCAGCCGCGCCTCGGCCTTATCGCCGGTGGCAAAACCGGCGGCACGGCCAAGCTGCTGGATCACCGGCCAGAAGGCGCTATCGGCGTGATACGGC
>JAUXFS010000493.1 GCA_030622775.1 Rhodospirillales bacterium
CTCGGACGACAACAACCTGTGCCTACCGGCGTTTGTCTAGATCGTTCGCCCGATCGATCCTCTTGTTCCAGCGGGTTTCGCTTTTGTCGCCGCCGGAAGGCCCATCCTCGTCGACGACTTCCTCGAATTCGCCGTCGATGACCGTGCTTGGCCGGCCGCTGGCGGGTCCGGCACCGGGCGGCGACACGTTGGACCATGTCCGAACCCGTCCTCCTTCCATCAGGTAATTCCGGCCCCACCGGCGCAGCACCAGGCGAACCGGGGGTATCAGCAATAGGAAGCCCACGGCATCGGTGACGAAGCCGGGCGTAAGTAGCAGGGCGCCGCCGATCAGGAGGCAAAGACCGTCAAACACTTCGGCGATCGGGAGTTGGCCGGCCTCAAGACTTTCCCGGGCGCGCGCAATGGTGGAGAGGCCCTGCAGGCGCAACAATGCGGTGCCGACGACCGCCGTCACGATGACGGCGCCGAGGGTCGGCCAAAGGCCAATTCGTTCGCCGGCCTCGATGAAAACCGCGATTTCGAGGATCGGCACGCCGATCATCGCGAGCAGGAGTATCAGTCCCATGGTTGCGCTGCATCCAGCTAAGGATTATCTACATATCAGATAGGCGGTACCGCGGTTAGCAACGTACAGTTGGCTGGACCTGCGGGCGGCAAGCCGGTAACGTCTTCTGTCGTATCTAAACTCCCGACGATCGGTCGTCCAGCCGCGCCGGAACCACTGAGATATTAACATGAGTGGTGGTTATCAGTATCTCGACATCATTTTGTTTGCCCTGGTCGCGGCATTCCTGATCTTGCGACTGCGTAACGTCCTGGGCCGGCGCAATGGTCACCGGGGCCGATCCAATGATCCTTTCGGGACACCTTCCAAGCCGGAAAAATCCGAGGACAAGGTTGTTCGCTTGCCGGATCGCAACGATCAGACCCCCGAAACGGCCCAGGCGGCGGTTGAGGAGCCGGAAAGCGAGACCCAAACGCCGCTGGAGGCCGGATTGACGCAGATCAAGGTCGCCGATCCGAAGTTCGATCCACGCGAATTCCTTTCCGGCGCCCGGCTCGCGTTCGAGGTGATCCTGACTTCCTACGCGGGGAGCGACACCGCCGCCCTGAAACCACTTCTGAGCCCCGAGGTGTTCGGCAACTTCTCCCAGTCGATCCGCGACCGCCAGCAAGCCAACGAGACCATGGAAATCACCCTGGTGGGCATCAAGTCGGCGGATACTGTCGAGGCATACATGGCGGGTCGCACCGCACATCTGACCATAAAATTCGTCAGTCAACAGATTACCGCCGTCCGTGACGACAACAACGAGGTCATTGAGGGTGATCCGAAAGAGGTCATCGACGTCACCGACTTCTGGACGTTTGCACGCGACACTCGCAGCGGCGATCCCAACTGGATACTCGTCGCCACCGGCAGCCTTGATTGAACGTTGTGTCGCTGCTTGCAGGATGGCTAACAGGACCATTGTCGCGAAGACCCGGTTTATCCTTCGGTTCGCCCTATTTGGCTTCTCGGCAATCGCTGTTGCGGCCTGCGCCCCGCCTCCGCCCCAGAAACTGATCCTGCAACCGGCGGCTTTCTCCGGTCTCCCCGGTTGGACAGCCGGCACCCACGCCGATGCGTTGCCCGCACTCGGAAAATCGTGCGACCGGTTGAAATCGATGCCGGATCGGCGAGCCCTTGGCGTCGGGGAACTCATCGCAACCGTCGCCGAGCGGCGGGCGCTGTGCGCGGCCGCGGCCCTAGCCGCAGCTTCCGCCGACCGCGGAGCCGCCCGCCTTTATTTCGAAACCTGGTTCAAACCCTATTTGGCGACGGACAACGGCGATTCCGACGGGCTGTTCACGGGCTACTATGAAGCCGAGCTTCGAGGAGCCTGGACGCGGAACGGGCGATACCGGGTGCCGGTCTATCGCCCGCCCGACGGACGATCCATTCCATACCCGACCCGTTCCGAGATCGATGCCGGCGCATTGGCTGGAAAGGGATTGGAGTTGCTGTGGGTCGACGATGCCGTCGACGCCTTCTTCCTCCATGTCCAAGGGTCCGGGCGGGTTGTCATGGAAGATGCCAAGTGGTTCGGCTTGGTTTTGCCGGGCGAAACGGCCATTCATACGTCGCCATCGGTCGGGAGCTGATAGAACGGGGCGCGATCCCCCGGGAGCGGATGTCGATGCAGGCGATCCGGGCATGGCTCAAAGCCAATCCAGGCCAGGCCTCCGAGGTGATGGCGCTGAACCCGTCGTTCATTTTCTTTAGAGTCATCGATGGCGAAGGTCCGATCGGCGCCGAGGGAGTCCCGCTGACCCCGGGGCGCAGCCTCGCCGTCGATCCGACATTCGTTCCGCTGGGTCTACCGATCTGGCTGGATACCACCGATCCGTTGAACCCGGAACAACCACTGCGCCGAGTGGTCGTCACCCAGGACACAGGTTCCGCCATCAAGGGGCCCGTGCGTGGTGATCTGTTCTGGGGCTTCGGCGAGACCGCCGCCGTCAAGGCCGGAGCAATGAAACAGCAAGGCCGCTACTTCATTCTGCTGCCCAGGAAGGCGCCCGGGCGCTAATGGTCCATGTTAGACACGTAGAGAGAGCCTTGTCGGCGCCGCAGCGACGGCTTGTCATCCTCGCTTGAACCGGCCATTCTCCGGTTATGGTTGCGCCTCGCCCGAAAGTCGGTTTGTTTGTCACCTGCCTGGTCGATTTGATGCGCCCGGCGGTCGGTTTCGCGGCGGTGAAGCTTCTGGAGGATGCCGGGTGTGAGGTCGCGGTGC
>JAUXFS010000053.1 GCA_030622775.1 Rhodospirillales bacterium
AGGCTTCGGCGGGCAAGCCTGCCGTAGTTGCAGCGAAGGCGAGGGGCTTATTGTTTCTACCAGAAGTGCCTGTTGGCGAAGGCGCGGCCGGAGCCGGACTTGAGGTATTTCTCGAAATCGAGAGCACGGTGATCGTCGGTGAATGCGAAGGAGGCGACGAGTTGCCAGGGCTTGTGTCTGGCCGTGTGGACCGATTGCCCGCTGTTATGGGCTTGCACCCGTTTGTTCACGTCGGTTGTCGACCCGATGTAGCATTGGTCAGGGTGGGCAAGACTTTTCAACAGGTAGACGTACTTCATCGAACGGCCCGCCTTCGCCGAGGCTTCGGCGCGCAGCCTTCGCCAAGGCTCCCGCCGGCCTGCCAGCCGAAGCCTTGGCGAAGGCTGGCGGAGGGAGCGGGATTCGAACCCGCGACACCTTTCGGTGAACACGCTTTCCAGGCGTGCGCCTTAAACCGCTCGGCCATCCCTCCGAATTGGCGCGAACGGTACTCGACGGCGGCGGCGGTCGCAACGGTTTTGCCCCGCCCCGGACAGGGGGGCGAGGATCGCCGGTTTAATTTGCAGGCGGACCTTTGACAAAAAGGGCAACGATGCTAGAAAGAGGTCCGAACGCGGACGGGGGAGTTGTATCCATGGCAGGTAGCGCGCAAGGGGTCATTGAATCGATCGTCAGGGCTCTCGAGCAGCCGCCGGCGGTCGCGCGGCAGGTTCGCAAGCCGGTCATCACCATCTCGCGGACGACGGGAAGCGGCGGCGACAAGATCTCCGAGGCGGTCGCCGAGCGGCTGGGCATCGAGTGCTACGACAAGGAAATCATCAACGGCATCGCCGCCGAGGCCAACGTCAGCCGTAACCTGATGGAGAACCTGACCGAGAGGCTCGACGCCGTCGACGCATGGATCTACTCGGCGGTGTTCGGCAAGCACGTCTCGCGCGACGAGTACGCCCATTTCCTCTCCGTGGTCATCCGCGGCCTCTATCACACCGGCGGGGTGATCGTCGGGCGCGGCAGCCACGTGATCCTCGCCGGGCGCGACGTGCTCCGGGTCCGCATCGTCGGTTCGGTGGAAGCCTGCGCCACCCGCCTCTCGGAGCAGCAGGGAACCAGCTACGCCGAGGCCAAGCGCGAGGTGCAGAACAGCAACAAGCGTCGCGGCAAGTTCGTCTGGGACATCTTCCATTCCCGCTACAACGACCCGACCAACTTCGACCTGATCGTCAACACCGACTACTTCCGCCGCCTCGACGACGTGGTCGAACTCGTCCTCCACGCGGTTCGCGCCCGTGGCCTCGATCGGCGGCCGACGAAAACCGCCGCCAAGTAGTCGGCCGGGGGTCACCTGGTCGGCTCCGTGAAGGTCGTGGCGGGGTCTCGCCCGGGCGTCAGTCGTCGCCCATCTTGAGGGCGGCGATGAACGCCGACTGGGGGATCTCGACCTTGCCGAACTGGCGCATCTTCTTCTTGCCGGCCTTTTGCTTGTCGAGGAGCTTGCGCTTGCGGCTGATGTCGCCGCCGTAGCACTTGGCGGTGACGTCCTTGCGCATGGCGCTGATCGTCTCGCGGGCGATGACCGTCCCGCCGATGGCGGCCTGGATCGGGATCTTGAACAGCTGCCTGGGGATCAGGTCCTTGAGCCGATCGCAGATCGCCCTGCCGCGGAACTCCGCCTGACCGCGGTCGCAGATGAACGAGAACGCGTCCACCGGCTCCGAGTTGATCAGGATGCCGACCCTGACCAGATTGCCGGCGGTGAAGCCGTCCATCTCGTAATCGAAGCTGGCGTAGCCGCGCGAGATCGACTTGAGCCGGTCGTGGAAGTCGAACACCACCTCGTTCAGCGGCAGCCGGTAGATCGCCATCGCCCGGTTGCCCGCGTAGGTCAGTTCCTTCTGCACCCCGCGGCGCTCGGTGCAGAGTTGCAGCACCGAGCCCACATACTCCCCCGGGGCGAGGATGGTGGCGCGGATCCAGGGTTCGTCGATGCCGGCGATCTTCACCGGATCCGGCATGTCGGCGGGGTTGTGCAACTCGTGGGTCGTGCCGTCGGTCATGTGGACCCGGTAGACGACGCTGGGGGCGGTGGCGATGAGATCGAGATCGAACTCCCGCTCCAGGCGCTCCTGGATGACCTCCAGGTGCAGCAGCCCGAGAAAGCCGCAGCGGAAACCCGTGCCCAGCGCCGCCGAGGTTTCGGGTTCGTAGTGGAAGCTCGAATCGTTGAGCCGCAGCTTGGCGAGCGACTGGCGGAGATCGTCGAAGTCGCCGGCGTCGGTGGGGAACAGCCCACAGAAGACCACCGGCAGGGTCGGTTTGAACCCGGGCAGCGGAGTCTGCGCCCGACGCCGATCCGCGGTAACGGTGTCGCCGACGTTGGTATCGGCGACGGTCTTGATGCCGGCGGTGATGTAGCCGACCTCGCCCGGCCCCAGTTGCTCGACCCGGGTCGGCTTCGGCGAGAACACTCCCACCTGCTCCACCTGATGGACGGTGCCCGCCGCCATCATCCGCACCTTCATGCCGCGGCTCAGCACGCCGTCGACGATCCGCACCAGAATCATCACCCCGAGATAGGGATCGTACCAGCTGTCGACGAGGAGCGCCTTCAACGGCTGCTCGATATCGCCGTCGGGCGGCGGCAGGCGCTCGACCATCGCCTCGAGCAACTCCGGTACACCGTCTCCCGTCTTCGCCGAGATCAGCATCGTGTGCGCCGCGTCGAGGCCGATGACGTCTTCGATCTGCTCCACGATCCGTTCGGGTTCGGCCGCCGGCAGGTCGGTCTTGTTGAGCACGGGAATGATCTCGTGGTCGTTCTCGATCGCCAGATAGGCGTTGGCCAGGGTCTGCGCCTCCACCCCCTGGGTGGAGTCGACCACCAGCAGAGAGCCCTCGCAGGCGGCTAGGCTGCGGCTCACCTCGTAGGAGAAGTCCACGTGTCCGGGGGTGTCTATCAGGTTGAGAACGTAAGTATGTCCATCGTGGGCGGCGTAGTGGAGGCGCACCGCCTGCGCCTTGATGGTGATGCCGCGCTCGCGCTCGATGTCCATGGAATCGAGCACCTGCTCGCGCATCTCCCGCTCGGAAAGCCCGCCGCAAAGCTGGATCAGGCGGTCGGCCAACGTCGACTTGCCGTGGTCGATGTGGGCGATGATGGCGAAGTTGCGGATGCGTGAAAGCTCGGTCATGGACGCGCTTCTAGCACCGCAGCGGCGATGATTCCAGAGCGGCGCGGCCGACTACCTCACCCACTCGTAAATTTCCGGGTTGCCATCCCCGCATCGCGCGCACGACCCGCAGGCGCCGCCGACTTCGAGCCGCCGCACTCGACCCTTGTCGACCCAGAGTTGCAGCATGCCGCGAAGCGCGTCCGGCTCGACGTCGAAGCGGTTGGCCAGGTCGGTGATCGCCACCTGTTTGTGCGCGGTGAGGTAACTTTTCAGGTCGCCGAGAATCAACGCCCTACTCCGCCGCGACCGTCACCCGCAAGGCCGGCTCGCGGTTTCCCAGGTGGCGCAGGACGATAAGCGCGCCGACGAACAGGGCGAGGATGGCCGCGACCCAGGCGGTGGCGCTGCCGGGGTGCCGGGCGAATGTCCCGATCTGGTAAACGACGACCGCCGATCCATAGCCCAGACCGGTCGTCCACAGTGATGCGAACAGCGTCCACCCGGCGCCGGTTTCCCGGTAGATCGCCGCCATGGCGGCGACGCACGGCATGTAGAGCAACACCGCAAGCAGATAGGCGAAAGCGCCGATGCTGCCGTCGAAGCGATCGACCATCGCGCCAAAGGTACCGACGGCCACGGCCTGTGCCTCGGCGGCGGTTTCGACCGTGGACGTGTCCCCAATATCAACGCCCAATGGGTCGGCGAAGGCGCCCAGCATGTCGGCGAGGTTCGCCGGGACCGAGGCGAAGGCCGCCCCGATGCCGGCCCAAAAATCGAACGCCTCCTCCGCGCCACCCTCGCCGCCGGCGTCGTCCACACCAAGGTTGCCGTAAAGGGCGTTGAGGGTGCCGACCACCGCCTCCTTGGCGAAAATGCCGGTGAGAATGCCGACCGTCGCCGGCCAGTTCTCCTCGTCGATGCCCATTGGCTCGACCACCGGCGTGATCGCTTTCGCGATCTCCGCCAGAACCGAGCGATCCGTGTCCTCGTTGCCGAAGGAGCCGTCGGTTCCCAGCGAATTGAGGAAGCTCAGCACGATCACCACCGCGAGGATCACTCGACCGGCGCGGAACAGAAACGACTTCAGGCGATCCCAGGTGCGCAAGAGGACCCCTCTCAGGGTCGGCAGATGATACGGCGGCAGTTCCATCACGAACGCCGATGCCTCGCCCTGTAGCATGGTATTGCGGAGCACCAAGCCGGTCATCACCGCAAAGCCGATACCGATCAGGTACAGGGCAAAGACCAGGTTCTGTCCGCCGACCGGGAAGAAGGCGACGGCGAACAGGGCGTAGACCGGAAGCCGCGCACCGCAGGACATGAACGGCACCATCATCACCGTCATGATCCGCTCGCGCGGCTGCTCCAGCGTCCGCGTCGCCATGATCGCCGGAACATTACAGCCAAAACCGACGATCAGCGGGATGAAGGACTTGCCGGGCAGACCGACGCTCCGCATGAACCGATCCATGACGAACGCGGCCCGCGCCATGTAGCCGGAATCCTCCAGAAACGAGAGGAACAGATAGAGGAAACCGATGACCGGGATGAAGGTGGCGACCGTCCGGATGCCGCCGCCGACGCCTGTGGCGAGGAGAGCGGACAACCACGGCGGACTGTCGAGGCTCGCCAGAAGCGCGCCCGTCCCCTCCACCAGGACGGTGCCGACGAGGATGTCGAAAAAATCGATGAAGACGCTGGCAAAGTTGATGGTGAACATGAACATCAGATACATGACGATCAGGAAAATCGGGATTCCCAGAACCCGGTTGAGAACGACCCGATCGATCCTGTCGGAAACGGTTCGTCTCACCACACCGGGCCGGCGCACGGTCTCTCGCATCAGCGTATTGGCAAAGCCATAGCGGCCGTCCGCGATGAGGATATCGGCATCCTCGCCGTCCCTCCTGGCGACCGCTTCCTGCTGTCCGAGGAGAATCGCATCGGCGATGTCGCCGGTGATCCGCCGGACGCCTTGGTCGTCCTCAAGCAGCTTTATCGCCAGCCAGCGGGCATCCAGTTTCCGCGCGGTGGCGATGTCGGATACGGCGGGGATCAGCTCGGCGATGGCATCCTCGATCTCCGGCAGATAGCCGAACTCCACCGTCGGCACATGTCGATCGAGCACCGCTTCGCCGATTGCCGTCCTCAACCCTTCGACGCCCTCGCCGCGATTGGCGACCAGGGGAACGACGGGGCACCCCAGGCGCTCTTGCACGGCTTGGATATCGATTTCGATCCTGCGGTCGCGCGCCACGTCCATCATGTTCAGCGCCACCACCATCGGCACCCGCATCTCCAGCACCTGGGTGGTCAGATACAGGTTCCGCTCCAGGTTGGACGCGTCGACGATGTTGACGACGAGGTCGGCCTCCCCGGAAAGAACGTAGTCGCGGGCGATCCGCTCATCGACCGAAGATACGGACGTGACACCGAGGGAATACACTCCCGGCAAGTCGACGACTTCGACCTCCATGCCTCCGTGCCGATAGCTGCCCGCCTTACGCTCGACGGTGACGCCCGGCCAGTTTCCGACCCGCTGACGGGCACCGGTCAGACTATTGAAAAGAGTGGTCTTGCCGCAGTTAGGGTTGCCGACAACGCAGACGGTGACCGAATCCATAATCAGAGTCTCACGACGCGTAGCAATCGCGCCTCGCCCTTACGCAGGCTGACGGCGTATCCCCTGACACTGATCTCCACCGGGTCGCCCAACGGCGCCAGGCGAACGACGGTAAATTCGGTTCCGGGCGTCAACCCCATCGAGAGAAGCTTCTCCCGGTAAGGGCGATCCCCGCGGCCGAGCCCGACCACACGTCCTTTCTCGCCAATCGCCATTTCCCCCAGGTCGACGACCATCAGCCGTTTTCCGTGACGGGTGAAACCACGATGCGATGGGCCATCCCGGCACCGAGCGCGATCCGGCCGTCTTTTCGGGCAACAACGATCGGTCCGCCGCCATTCCGGTGGATCACCGTCACTTCGCTTCCGATCAGCAAACCCATTTCGGTCAACTTGCCGAAAACACCACGACCACCGTTGACGGCGGAGATTCGAACGCGCTCCCCTTCCGCAGCAAGGCTCAGCGGGAAAGATTCCCCATTGATTTCATGGATACTCATATCAAAATATATTTCACTTTACGAAGCAAAGGATGGAGATCCGATTAGCAGTTGCGGCATCCATCAAGATGAAAATGCGAACCATTCTCACTAATTGACCATAGAGATAATAAGGGAACGGCGCCAAAACGCAAACCCAAAATTCGCGATGCTACAGTTCCGGCGGCTCGATATCCCGCTGCCGACACGCGGCCACCACAGTGTTGCGCAGCAAACAGGCGACGGTCATCGGGCCGACGCCTCCGGGCACCGGCGTAATTGCTCCCGCCACTTCCCGGGCCTCGTTGAAATTAACGTCGCCGACGAGCCGGGTTTTTCCGTTGTCGGCCGGGATCCGGTTGATCCCGACGTCAATTATCGTCGCCCCGGGTTTGATCCAATCGCCACGCACCATTTGGGCGCGCCCAACCGCCGCAACCAGGATGTCGGCCTGCCGGCATTCCGAAGGCAGATCCCTGGTCTTCGAATGAGCGATGGTTACCGTACAGTTCTCGGCGAGAAGAAGGTTCGCCATCGGCTTGCCGACGATATTGGAGCGGCCCAACACCAGAGCCTTGAGGCCGGTCAGGTCGGGGAGCCGATCCTTGACCATTTTCATGCACCCGAGCGGCGTACACGGCACCATGGCGCCGGCGGCACCCACAGCCAGTCTGCCGGCATTGATCACATGGAACCCGTCGACGTCCTTGTCGGGGTCGACGGTGGCGAGGACGGCCTCCGTCCGAATATGCGGTGGTAGCGGTAGCTGAACAAGAATTCCGTGGACTCTCCGATCGCCATTGAGCCCACGGATCAGGGTCAGCAAATCCTCCTCGCGAACGTCCTCGGGCAGGTGGTGGGCGAAGGATTTCATGCCCACCTCCTCGGTCTGCCGGGTCTTGGTGCGCACGTAGATTTGGCTCGCCGCGTCTTCGCCGACCAGGACCACGGCCAGCCCCGGCGTCAAACGATCAGACATCCGGAGATGCTCCACCCCGTCGCGCACGGACTCGCGAAGCGCGGCCGCCAACGCCTTGCCGTCGATGATATCCGCCTTGGTCATGGTTCAGTCTTCGTCCATCAATTTCCGTTCCGACGCCCACGCGGAGAGCTTCGCCATCAGTTGCGGAGCATCGCCCTCGATGCTGACCGTTTTCCGCCGATCGCTCGCGCCGACAGTCACGGCGAGGGACGACTTAGGCAGGCGCCATTCCCTGGCAAGCAGCTTGATCAATGCCGCGTTGGCTTTTCCTCCCTCCGGCACCGCCGTCACCGCGACCTTCAATATCGCGCCCCCCTCGCCGTCGCCCAAAATCCCGTCGACGCGGTTCCCGGCCGCTCTCGGCGCCACCCTCACCCGCACGCGAACCCCACTGGGGAAGGTGGAAAACGGCGTTGAAAGTAGATTTCGGTCAGAAGCCGCCGGAGACATAGAGGCGGGCCAGGATCTGTTTGGCAAAGACCAGGAGCAAGATGAGGGCCAGCGGCGAGATATCGATACCACCCAGATTGGGCAGAATGCCGCGGATCGGACGAAGCGCCGGCTCGCTGACCCGATGGATGAAATCCCCAACCGCCCAGACGAACCGGTTGCTGGTATTGACGACGTTGAATGTAACAAGCCAGCTCAATACCGCACCGATGATGATCACCCAGATATACAAATCGATGACCGTCGTAACCAGCCAGAAAAGAGGACCGATAATCACGTCCATGATAGAACCGTCTCACCTCCGAAAAGCCGGCGGTAACGTAACGGCCCGGATGATCAGGTGCAAGGCGCAACAATGCTCGGAGCCTTGACAGCGACAGGCTCCGACTCCCATTATCCCGAGCGCGCGCATGGAGCATGCTCGGGCATCGAAAAGGTTTGTGGGGCCGTAGCTCAGCTGGGAGAGCGTCGCGTTCGCAATGCGAAGGTCAGGGGTTCGAGCCCCCTCGGCTCCACCATTAAATCAATAATTTAGGCCCTTTCGAGGGCCTTTTTCATGTGACGACACCCTGTCACACGGTGTTGCAGGCTTTTCTAGGTATTTCAACGTAGTACCACCTACTACATCACCCATTACCAAGCAGTGACAACGACTCCATGTTGCGCATTCCGACGCAAAGCGGCCACTGATTGAACGAACCCGCTGACGCGGGATTGGGGTGATGTAGCTGGCGGGTTTGGCCTGCTGATGGAAGGGTTTTGAGTGTCGAAGCTCAACCCTTGATCAGGAGGCCCTCCGATGACCGACATGTGC
>JAUXFS010000445.1 GCA_030622775.1 Rhodospirillales bacterium
CTCGAGCAACCCCTCGACCCCGTCGAGAGCCCGGTCGATCACCCGCCTGAGAGCCGTGCCGGCGCCCCCCCCGTCCAATTCCTCGACGGCGGCCCCCGCTTCCGCCATCCAGTCCAGAGGCAAATAGACCCGGTCGAGCGACCGGTAATCGTCCTGACAGTCCTGAAGATGATTGATCACTTGGAGGGCGTTGCAGAGGGCGTCCGACGGCCCATAGCCATGGGTGGAGCCCCCGTGGAGGTCGAGCAGGTAGCGTCCGACCGGCGCCGCCGAAAGCCGGCAATACCCGATCAGGTCGTCCCAGTCCGCGTAGCGCGCCTTGATCGCGTCCTGCTTGAACGCGGCGATCAGATCCAAACAATGGCGAGGGCCGACATCGGTCTCGGCGAGGCTTTGGCGCATGGCGCGCGCCTTGGCGAACGCGGGGTCTTCGGGCTCGCGGCCGAGCAGCGCGCGTTCGAACCCGTCGAGGCGGGCGATCTTCTCCTCCGTCGGCAGGTCCGGGTTATCGGCAATGTCGTCGATCGCCCGGGCATAGGCGTAGAACACCGCCACGTGCGGCCGCAATCGCGCCGGCAGAAGCCATGAGCCGACGGGAAAATTCTCGTAGGCCGCGTCCTTGCCGGACGGCGTCTCTGCGACGGTCGGCTGTGCGGCGGTCATCCCCGGGCGATTGCCGCCGCGGGCGCGGTCGGGCCAGCGATCACGCGTCTCCTTTCACCCGCCGACGCAACTCGATCAGCAATGCCTCCACCTTTCCGCCGTTCCTGCGGATGACCGAACCGACCTCCCCCCGCTGGGTCTGGCCCATGCTGATTCCTTCGACCACAACATCGACGATCTTGAACGTATCCCCCTTGCTGCGCACGCGCCAGCCGACGCTGACAACGGCGCCGTCGTTGGGGCTGGTCACCTGTGAGAAAACCATCACATCCCCGCTCTTCTCGTCGACAAGCGTCTTTTCAACAGACAAGTGTTCCCCCGAATAGCGCTTAAAGCGGTTGATGTAGGTAGTGACGAGCAGATCCCTGAACAGATCAAGGTATTCTTTCCGTTCCTCCAGCGTCGCCTTTTTCCAGTACCGACCCAGCACCCACTGGCCAATGGTTTTGACCGCGAAATGCTCGGACAGAAGTTTCCTGAACCGGGTCTTCCTTTCCTCGCGGGATATCCCGGGCTCGGTCAACGCGTCGACCGCCTGTCCGGCAAGCTCCTCGATGAACTTTCCCGCGTGCTCGGCCTTCTCGTCGGATCGAGCGTGATCGGGAAGACCGAAACATCCCAGCAACACGATCAGGCTCGCCGCGACGTATCGCGCCGTTCTCGTCATCCGCCAGACCAAAATCATAACGTCCCTCTCCCGGAAACCACCGGCCCCGCCCGGACCTCGACACCAAGTTTTATACCAACCTGCTTTGATAGTAAGACTGCCGATCAAGGCGCAGAAATCAAGCGGAGACTTACTTCCGCACGCCGAAGAACGGGAGCGCTGCTGCTTTCGGCGGCGCCCCCGTCGCGGCGAGGGCGTTCACCGGACCGACGCTCGTCGAGCGCGAGCTTCGAACGGGATAACGGGGATTTCGGGCGAAACTTAGGCAAGCAACCGTCGCCGGGGCGCGAATGATGTTGTTTTTACTAACTTTTGCGGGTATTCGTTTAGGTTAGGTAACGCCGCATACTGGCCGTGTCGGCCATGAAAGACGGCAGCAAACCGGGGGCTTCGTTCGTCGGCATCGAAGAGCCACGAGCAATGAGGTTGGCGGCGGCGAAGCGATCCGGCGGATAAAGTTCCGCCCGCTTGGGCGGCACCGTGTCAACAGAGGGAGGATTACGTCTATGAAATTTCGGTATGTTCTGCGCTCGTCGATGGCCGTTGCCATGGCGGGGGCGCTGCTGGTGTCACTGAACTCGCCCGGCAACGCCGAGGAGAAGCGCGTCAAATGGAAAATGGCGAGCTGGTTCTCCAGCAGCCTGACCCAGCTCGGCACCTTGGGCAAACGCTTCGTCGACAACCTCGACCTGATCTCCGGCGGCAATATCAAGATCAAGTACTTCGAGCCGAATGCCCTGATCCCGGCCAAGGAATGCTTCGACTCGGTCGCCGCCGGCGCGGTCGACGCCTGCTGGTCGACCACCGGCTACTGGTACGGCAAGGAGCCGGCCCTCGCCATGTTCACCGCGGTGCCGTTCGGCCCGAGCGCCGGCGAGTACATGGCGTGGATGTATTTCGGCGGCGGCCAGGAGCTGATGGACGAGATCTACGCCAAGCACGGCCTCAAGTCGCTGGTCTGCGGCGTCATCGCTCCCGAGGCGTCGGGCTGGTTCCGCGAGGAAATCAAATCGATCGACGACCTCAAGGGCCTGAAGATGCGCTTCTATGGTCTGGGCGCGAAGGTGATGGAGAAAATCGGCGTCTCGACTCAGCTCATTGCCGGCGGCGACATCTTCCCGGCGCTCGAGCGCGGCTCGATCGACGCGACCGAGTTCTCGATGCCGGCGATCGACCTCAAGCTCGGCTTCTACCAGATCGCCAAGCATTACTACTTCCCCGGTTGGCACCAACAGGCAACCTTCTTCGAAGTGCTGGTCAACAAAGGCAAGTGGGATGCGCTGTCGGACATCCAGAGGGCCCAGTTCGACGTGGTCTGCGGCGACAATGTCCGCTACGGCCTGGCCGAGGGTGAAGCCATCCAGTTCGGCGCCCTGGAAGAGCTCCAGAGCAAGGGCGTGACCATTCACCGCTGGCCTCCCGAAGTGCTCGCCACCCTCGAAGGGGCATGGGATGAAGTCGTGGCGGAACATGTGGCCGACGACCCCACGTTCAAAAAGGTCTGGGACTCCTACGCGAACTTCCGCGCCCGGTACAAACTGTGGAAAGACCTCGGCTACCTCCACTAGAACGCGAGCGTCGGAGCACGCGTTTCCTTCTCTGATCGGGTAAAGGCATCGGAGTCCGCACCCACGGACTCCGATGTCCCGCCCGCCGAGGTTCTCACTGTGCCGGACACTGGCGAATGGTCCTGCTCGTCAAAA
>JAUXFS010000179.1 GCA_030622775.1 Rhodospirillales bacterium
GGGTGGTTCGTCCCGGATGGTTCCCCTGCCATCCGCTTGCTTCCTTCAAGGAAGCTTAAAGCGCCCGGTTAACCCCCCTGGCCGGGCGCTTTTTTTGTGCGCGGATCAAAGCGAATGCTGGATGCTCAGGGAACTAAGCGGTAGCCGCCGGCTTCCGTCACTAGAATGCGGGCGTTGGAGGGATCCGGTTCAATCTTCTGGCGCAGGCGGTAAACGTGCGTTTCCAGGGTATGGGTGGTGACGCCGGCGTTGTAACCCCAGACCTCGTCCAGCAACACGTCCCGACTGATAACCCGGCTCCCGGTGCGATAGAGGTACTTCAGGATCGCCGCTTCCTTGTCGGTCAGGCGGATCTTTTTGTTGGTATCGTTGTTGAACAGCAGTTTGGCGCTCGGCTGGAACGTATAGGGGCCAATGACGAACACGGCATCGTCGCTGCGTTCGTGCTGGCGGATATGGGCGCGCAGCCGAGCCAGGAGAACCCCCAACCGATTCGGCTTGGTCACGTAATCGTTGGCCCCGGAATCCAGTCCGAGAATGGTATCGGCGTCGGTGACCGCGCCAGTCAGCATGATGATCGGAGACTTGATGGCGTTGCGACGCATCAACCGACAAACCTCGCGGCCATCCATGTCGGGCAAGCCGATGTCGAGAATGATCACGTCGAAATGATCGGCCTTCGCCAGTTCCAGTGCTTTCGCACCGGTCGCGGCGGTCACCATTGCGAACTCTTCGTGCAATTGAAGCTGCTCAGCGAGCATCTCTCGCAGCGCATCGTCGTCTTCGACGAGCAGAACGCGTTTGCCGATCGTCACGTCCAACCTACTTCCGCAAGCGTTAACCGAACCGATATCGCCAACCATAGTGGTACCATCACAATATACAACGGCGATGACACGGACAATGCCGCCCCTCGCCGCAGGGCACAAAGCGCTTGGTACAAAGCGCTTCCACCACCGAATGTTCGAGGGTATCGTCGCTTTGGCCACGAAAACCCCGGAGGCCCGCACCAACGTGACGAAACATCCTCACCTGATCCCCTTTCCCGCCACCCGCGAGCCCATCTCGCTTCTGGCGGTGGATCGGGCCCTTTCCGATCTCCGAAGAGGCTGCCCGGTGGCGGTCCGCGGCAGCAACGGAACGGCCAGTCTGGTGGAGGCGGCGGAAGCGGTAACACCGCAAAGCCTCTCGACCTTGGCGAAAATGAGCCGGGCCGAGCCGCTCCTCGCGATAACCGCTCGACGCGCCGCGGTCCTCGGGCTCACGCCCGGCGGCCTCAAGGTGGTAACCGTCGCGGCCGAGGGCGGGCTGACCGCGGAAATGGTCCGTGACCTTTCCAATCCCCTGTCCGGGCTGGCGGTGCCGCCGCCGTTTACCCTCGCCGTCGACGAGGTTCCGGCGTTCGGCTGTGACAGCGCCGCGGTATTGCTGGCCAAGACGGCCCGCCTGTTGCCGGCGGCGGTGACCGCGGCAATACAGGATCCGGCGGCCGAGGATCTCGACGCCTGGGCCGTCCGCCACGGGTTGTTGCTGGTCGATGCCGGGGATGTGTTCCAGTATGAACATACCGCGGCACGAACGTTACGCATCGTCAGCGAGGCCCGCGTGCCCCTGCTCGGCGCCGAAGATACACGGATCATCGCCTTTCGTCCCCTTGACGGTGGACTGGAGCACCTTGCGGTCATGCTCGGCAATCCGAAACCCGGGGAACCGATATTGACCCGCCTGCATTCGGAATGTTTCACCGGTGATCTCCTCGGTAGCCTGCGGTGCGACTGCGGCGACCAGTTGCGTGGCGCGATCAAGGAGATCGCGACGGCAGGAGGCGGGTTGCTGCTCTACCTTGCCCAGGAGGGACGGGGCATCGGCCTCGTCAACAA
The DNA here is from genome assembly GCA_030622775.1 of Rhodospirillales bacterium. Lineage (GTDB taxonomy): Bacteria > Pseudomonadota > Alphaproteobacteria > Rhodospirillales > Defluviicoccaceae > JAUXFS01. The sequence goes on from JAUXFS010000179.1 coordinate 1,881, forward strand.
GCTGCGGGCCTACGAACTGCAGGATCGCGGCTTCGACACCATGGATGCCAACGAGCAACTGGGGTTCGACGCCGACGAACGGGTTTATCTGCCGGCCGCCAGGATGCTGCGCCAACTCGGCTTCGACCGTGTCCGCCTTCTCACCAACAATCCGGCCAAAGTTGCCGGTCTCGGCCGCTGCGGCATCACCGTGGAAGAGCGGGTTCCTCACGCCTTTCCCTCCAACCGTCACAACGAAACCTATATCCGCACCAAGGCCGGGCGCGGCGGCCACTTGTTCTAGGGGTCTGGGGCGCCGAAGCGACGCAGCGCCACGGCAATATCTTCCCGGCCGTGACGGATTTGCCCGCTCCCCGCAGCGGGTTCGCTTGGGCATCGTTTGCAAATTCAATGCGTTAAGGCTCGGCGCCGACAGGCACGCCGATTGCATCAACCCCTCCGAACAATCGAAACAGATGCGATCATGGAAACATTTGCGACTGCGCCGCCCAATCCACTTCACTATGTGGACGCTGCGCCGGCCCCCGACACCGATCATGGAGGATTCAAGGCGTTCGGCGAGGATGGTCCCACTTTTTTCGACATCCTCGACATCATCAACCCGCTGCAGCACATCCCCATCGTTTCCACTTTGTACCGTGCCATCACCGGCGACACCATCGATCCGGCGCCGCGCGTCGCCGGGGGCGCCTTGTTCGGCGGTCTGATTGGCGCCGTTACCTCATTGGTCAACGTCGTTATCGACGAGCTCACCGGCAACGATCTCGGGGAGCATGTGCTCGCCCTGTTCGAGGGCGAGGGCGGAGCCGCGGCGGAACCGAATGCGCCCGCCACGGGCGTCGCCGAGGCATCCTTCGTAACCACCGCCGGAGACGACCAGGAGCCACCTTCGGCCGCCGTGACTGCCGGCCTCTATCGTTCTCCGGTCACCGCCCACATCGAAGTGTTGCAGTGGGCCCGAGGCGAAGCCGCGCTCATGACCGCCACCGCCGCCCCCAACCCGGTCCGCCCAACCGTCGATATTCGCGTCTGAATCGCGTTCTCTCCTGGGCCGGCGCGGCGCCCTCGTTCTATAATTGGCTCATGGACATTGTTGTTTTGCCGGGGAGAATCCTGCGGTGGGCGGGAGCGGAGGTGCGTTGCGCCCTCGGCCGAAGCGGGATCGGCGCGGTAAAGAGGGAAGGAGACGGGGTAACCCCCGCGGGAGCGTTTCCGCTTCGTCGGGTGATGTACCGCTCCGATCGGCTGCAAGCGCCCGAAACCGGCCTTGCGGTGCGTGCGATCGATCCTTCGGACGGCTGGTGCGACGACCCCCGGGATATCCGCTACAACCAGTTGGTCCGGTTGCCTTGCGACGCCGGTCACGAGCGTCTGTGGCGGGACGACGGGCTTTATGATCTGCTGGCGGTCATCGGCTACAACGACGATCCGATCGAAGCCGGTCTCGGCAGCGCCATCTTCCTGCACGTCGCCCGACCGGATTGCGGCCCCACCGAGGGCTGCGTCGCCGTGACCTTGTCGGATCTTCAGGCGATTTTGCGGGTCTGCCGTCACGGCGACCGTATCGTCATCGGCGCCGGGTTGACTTGATTGCGCCGTTGCTATTGGTCCACCGACGGCCGCGCGCCGAATATGGCGGTGCCGACGCGAACGACCGTCGCCCCAAAGCGAATGGCGATCGGATAGTCGGCGGTCATGCCCATGCTGAGTTCGTCGAGTCCGTTGCGCCGGGCGATCTCGCGCAGCAGGGCGAAATGGAGCGAAGGCTCCTCGCCGATCGGCGGGATACACATCAGGCCTTTGACCGGAAGAAGGAAATCATCGATGCAGGCGCGGATGAAGGCGTCCGCCTCGCCCGGGGGTACGCCGTGCTTCTGCTCCTCTTCGCCGGTGTTGACCTGGATGAACACGTCGGGACGGCGCTCTTCCTTGTCCATTGCCTGGGCCAGCGCGCGGGCGAGCTTCGGGCGATCGACGGTTTCGATGACATCGAACAGCCGCACCGCGTGGCGGGTCTTGTTGCTTTGCAGGGGACCGATCAGGTGAAGACGGACATCGGGGTGGTCGGCCTTCAGGGCGGGCCACTTGCCCTCCGCTTCCTGGACGCGGTTCTCCCCGAATATGCGTTGGCCCGCCTCGAGAACCGGGCGTATCCTCTCGGCGGGTTGGATCTTGGCAACGGCGACCAGGGTGACCGAGTCGGCGGGACGGCCAGCGGCCTCGGCCGCCGCCGCGATCTCCGCGTTCACGGTCGCCAGATTGGCGGCCACGTCCGGTTGTTCGAGCTCTCGGGTTGCCATCTTCGAATTGCGATACCGTCAATGGGAAGGTTGAAACGGTGCGGAGCCTAGCAGACCAGGCGCGACGGCTCAAACCACCCGGTGAAAACACCGCCCTGCCGTCGCTGATCCTGATGACCGATTCCCGGCGACTGGCGGAGCCGGAGCCCGTGGTTTGCCGGCTGCCGCGGGGCAGCGCCGTAATCCTCCGCCACTACGACGATCCCGATCGGACGGCCCTGGCCGATCGTCTCTCGGGGCTGTGCCGTCGGTTGGGGATACGGCTTCTCATTGCCGGCGACGGCCGGTTGGCCGTGGCGGTCACCGCCGGCGGGCTGCACCTGCCGGAAACTCTTGTCGCCCGCGCCTCACGGACGTGGCGGCTGTGGCGGCGACCCGGCTGGCTGGTCACCGCGGCGGCCCATTCACCGGCCGCGATAATGAGCGCCGCCCGCGCCGGCGTCGACGCCGTTTTGCTGTCGCCGGTCTTCCCGACCGAGAGCCATCCGGGCGCGCGAGTGCTGGGGCCCTTGCTTTTCGCCCGATGGGCGATCCGAAGCCCGTTGCCGGTCTACGCCCTCGGCGGGGTGTCGGCGGCCACCATCGGGCGTATCGCCGCCAGCACCGCCGTCGGCGTGGCCACGATCGGCGGTCTCCACGATCGGGCAACCCGAACGGGCTAACTCCGATCCTCCTCGATCTGGTAGCCGAAGGCGTCCACAAAAGGACGGAGGAGGGGCAACACGTCGGCCATCTGTTCGCGGTAGTTCCGCCAACGGCCCACGGACCGTGCGTAGATCGGCTGAACCACTTGGTGGTAGCTGGGCGTGGCGATCGCCCGGGACTTGGCGCGCTCGGCATAGGTCAACACCGATTCGTCCCACGGCAACTCCAGAAACGTCAGGATCCTTCTGGTTTCGGCCTCGAAATCGGCGACTAGGTCTTCGTAGCGGGTGGTCAGGACATCGAGCGGCAACACCTCGGCATATCGCCGCCAGAGCCCCATCACCGATGCGTAGAAACGGGCCGTATCGGCGAGGTCTCCGAAATGGACCATATGCAGCCGTCTTCTTA
>JAUXFS010000323.1 GCA_030622775.1 Rhodospirillales bacterium
CAGGGGCCTGTTCACCACGCTCATCGATTCCGAGAGCGACGAGCGTAGGGAGCGGTTGTGGGCAGAGCTGTTGGAACTCTTGGAGGCCTACCCCGAGGACACCTGGGCGCAGAGTTTGCGGGCGGCGATGGAGACGTAGGAGACAACCGATCCGCCCGCCTCCGCCGGCGCATAGCCGGACAGCGCGGGGCGCCGCGCCGACGCCGCGGTCGCGGGGTGCGAGACGCGACCTTGAAGAAACGGGTGCCAAAGTAAAGGCCGGGAGGCCGCCGTGCGGCGCCCTCCCGGCCGAGCACTTGGCTATGGGCGCGTCGTGTGGACGACCGTGTCGGCCCGGCCGAGCGCGAAGATCTCGTTGCCGTGAGAGCTCCGGTCGTAGGCGCGGTCGGACTGCCCGGGACCGCCTTCCCAGCCGTTGGTGTTGTTGAAGGTGAAGCTGAACGTGTCCGGCGCGGCGGGGATCTGCCCAACCCACCAATGGCGGCCGTTCAGAAAAGCTTCGTAGCCGAGCGTGAATTCACCCGAGAGGCCGCCGAAGGCGTGAACGTTGTACGTGCAACCCTGATCGGCCGGGCAGAATTCCCATTCGGCCAGATGCACCGTGACCGGGGGCCCGGTAACGACGTAGGTCGAGATGAAGTTGGCATAGTCGTTCCTGTCCGTCTGCCACGGGTTGCAGTCCGTCTCAACCAGGCGCAGCAGCGTAAAGCCGCGATACGGCGCATGGATGAACGCATTTTCGATACGCCCCCAGTTGCGGTCGTCCGGGCTGCCGGCCGGCTCGGGCCCATCGACACACGCCAAGGCGTTTTCGCCTTTGTGGGTGATGCCATGGTCGGCGGCTCCGTGAGAGATCCAGAACACCAGGGTTTCGGCCATCGAGGTTCCAACGCAGCCTGGATCGTTGTCCATTTCGAGCGCGGTGAAATGAAGGACGACGTCACGGCCGGCCGACTGCTTCACCTGGTCGACCATTTCCATGGTGCTGCGATAGCCGAAGGCATCCGAGCGCGCGGCGTCGACGGGTCTGAGATCGAAGGATGTGCGCACCAGTCCGGCGGTGATTTCGGCGATCCGCGGATGTGGCGTACATTTCATCTGCCAGTGAACGCCCGGGATCTTCATGCCAAGGGGGATGGCGCCGAATGCGCCACCGAACGCGGTGTCCGCGGCCAGCTGTACCCGTTTGCCGTGTCCGACCAGCGATTCCTGGTACCAGTCGATGAAATCGCGACCGTACTGGCTGTTGCGGTAGGCCTGGGTGTCGACGAAACTCTGGGCGCGGCGGCTTCCGGGGGGGAGCTCACCTCCCGGAGGACGGATCTGATCGGCGTTGGCGAGGGGGATGCCCCAGCGGCTGGAAACGCCCGACAGGCCTCCGAAACGCGTCAACGCCCAGTCGCGGAACTGCTCACGGGCGACATTGCTGTAAGCCTGGAAGTTGCCACGGTCCGGGAAACTCCAGTCGTCGTTTCCGTTGTAGGCCGGATAGCGGAGTTCGCCGGTTGGCCCGAGGCTGACGTTGAGTTCGACGAAATCCCCGGCTTCGCCACTGAAATGTTGGGCAAAGGCCTGCATGAACTCGGTGAACTGCTGCAACACCGCCGGGTGTTGCGTCGCCCAGGGAGCGATGGCGTCATCGAGCTGGTTCCCGGTCTCGCTTTCGTAACGAAGATCGTCGGCGGTCAGGCCGACGCCGTTGAAGTGGTTGGCGAGCCAACCCGGCATGGGAATGCTACAGTCATCGCCGGGACCACCGCCGCATTTGTGGAACGACATGATCGGCACGATCTTCAGGCCCCGGTCGCGGATCGTCTGGAAGACCGAGTCGTAGTAAGTCCAGTCGAATTGCTGATCGCCGGCGCCTTCGACCACCCCCCACCAGACGTCTACCGTCACCGCGTTGACGCCGATATCGGCGGCCTGTTGCAGTAACGCGTCGAACGTCTGCTGCTCCGACTGATTGGTCATGAACAACGGTGCCATCACCGCGACCGTCTCGACCGGGGCCTGGCTCGCCGCTCGTGGGTTCGAGGCGGGCAGCGAAAGGCCGGCTATGGCTATAAGGAATAGGACGAAGGCTTTCAGCAGCGTCCATTGTTTCCACGGGTGCTGTTCAGTCGGATCCCCGCCGCGGCGACCATCCCCTTCCATGGCTTTGTCTCTTGAGAACATGTTTTGCGCTCCTCTGTAAGAACCTTTTCTCCAGTCGTGCCACGTGAACGAGAAGGACTATACCGCCGCGTTGCAGGCGGAATGCCGTCCGCGCGGTCACACAGAATTCTACCCCACTTGGGTGCATAAAATGTGGCGTAGTTCACAGTTGCTGGATGCGAACGAGCCCAATTGTTCCGGGGACACGATCCACATCTCGTGCGCCGGCCTGTCTTGTTTTTGGTCCGGCGCTGCGAAATGCCCGCTTTCGGACCGGTTTGCCGTTGGCTGTTGCTCCCGGGAAGGAACCATCTGCAAAGGTTCCGTGGAAACCGCGCCACCTCGGCCTAGGCGGGCAGTCCGCCTCGTGTGGCACATCATCGCGCCATCGGTTCGGATGAAACTCAATTGCATCCGAGCCCCGAATGGAGGAGCATGGGGGCCTGTTCTCGAGGTCTGGCTCTGACATAGTTTGTTTTTCGGGGAGCGGGAGGTTTCGCTGTGTCGTTTCGGACAAGGGGAGGGTTGTCCTGGGCGATCGCGCCGCTGATTTTTCTCGCCGCCCTGATGATCGCGGCGTCGACGTGTGCGACTTGGGCCGCGACCGACGAGGACGCCGGGGCATTCCTGATTTCGTTCGGCAAGCGCGCGGCCGACCAGATCAACAACGAGACGCTGAGCGAGGCGGAGCGCGAACGGCGCTTTCGCGCGTTGTTCAAGGAGGTGATGGACGTTCCCGCCATCGGCCGGTTCGTTCTCGGCGTTCACTGGCGCAAGGCGACGGAGAAGCAACGGGCGGATTTTCTCGCGGTCTTCGAGGACATGGCGGTCCAGCGTTTTCTGCCGTTGATCAGCCGGCAAAGCGCCGAGTACGCCGGGAACAACTTCACCGTGACCGGCGTCAGCCGCCATGAGAGCAGAAAGAACCGGGTGTTCGTTTACTCGCACCTGGAACGGGTGAAAGGCCCGCCGATCCGCATCATCTGGCAGATGAGCGAGCGCGACGGCCGGTTCAAGATCCTCGACATCAACGTCGAGGGATTGAGCATGGCCTTGACCCTTCGCCGGGAATACGGCTCGACCGTCAAGAGGTCCGGCGGCATCGACGGTCTCATCGCATTGCTGCGCGCGAAGGTCGAGGCCGGGGCGTTCAAGCCGAAAACCGGATGGAAGGGCTGACGTTCACAAAGCCTCGTCGATGGAGATGCCGGTTACGAACTCATGTGGTTCTGATTTGCTGCCGGGCGCCGACGTTCGGTGAATCCGGCGTTACCGAGGTTTTTCACCGATGTTACCGGCGGGGAGTCCGCCTCGTGTGGCAGATCATCGCGCAACCGGTTCGGATGAAACTCAATTGCATCCGACCCCCGAATGGAGGAGCATACGGCCTGTTCCGGAGACATGGTTCGTTTCTTGTTCTGAAGGGGGAGGTTTCGCGATGTCGTCTTGGATAAGGCGTTGGTTGTCCTGGGCGATCGTGTCCCTGATTCTGCTCGCCTTCGCGGGGAAACCTTCGGGCGATGCCCTTGCCCTGGAGGCGAAGGCGAATACCGTCGCCGGCGTCGCCAAATGTCATCCCAGCCTGGTGGATCTCGGCATCGACTGGATCGATGATCCGGAGGCTCCGATCGTCGCGCGCGCCTTCGACAGGTTGTGGGACAATCGGGACGCGGACTGCCGGGCAAGGGCGCTGATC
>JAUXFS010000370.1 GCA_030622775.1 Rhodospirillales bacterium
GGCGCCGTAGCTCGCCACGCAGAGCGGCACCAGATAGGTCAGCGCCGCCTTCGGCCAGTCGATGTCGGCCGCCGAGAACAGCGCGTCCCCCTGGTTGATGAGGTTGAGCACGGTGCCGACCACCGCCATGACGACGAGCGAGCGCCGGCTCACCGGCCAGGACAGCGCCTGGCGCAGCGCCGATTGCCGGGTGGTTTCGTGCATCGGCCTAGGGACCGTCCGGAGCGTTTTCCGGCGGCAGCGTGAAGATCTCTTGGGGGTTGCGGACGCCGCGCAGGGTGTGGCGGCCGAGGGAGACCAAGTTGGTCTCGCCGGGGATGCTGGCGGCCAGTTCCTGGGACATCAGCAACGGCGTGTCCAGGGTCTTGCACAGGTCCTCGATCCGCGCCGCCTCGTTGACCGCCGGCCCGATCACGGTGAAATCCAGGCGCTTCTCGGTGCCGATATTGCCATAGGTCAGGTTGCCGCGGTGCAGCCCGACGCCGAACGCCAGCGGCGGCTCGCCCCGCTCCGTCCGCTCGCCGTTGACGGCGTCGATGCGCCGCCGGGCGTCGGCGACCGCGGTCAGCGCCCGGGCGCACGCCTCGGGCGCGGGATCGGCGGGATCGTCGATGACGAAGATGGCAAGTATCGCGTCGCCGATGAACTTCAGCACCTCGCCGCCGTGCTCGATCACCGCGCCGGCGACGCCGTCGAAGTACTGGTTGAGGGTGGCGAGATAGGCCTCGCGGCCGAGCGAATCCGCCAGCGCGGTCGAGCCGCGGAGGTCGCTGAACCAGATCACCGCGTGGAGGTCCTCGCCGTCGCCGCGTTTGACCTTGCCGTTCATCACCCGCTCGCCGGCGTTCCTGCCGAGATAGGTCCTGAGCAGGGTCAGCGACGACACCCGCTGGGCGTGGGCTTCGAGCAGCCGGCCGAGGGTCGGCAGGATCTCGTAGAGCTGGCCGAGATCGTCGGTGGAGAACCCGCCCGGCCGGTCGGAGACCAGGGTGACGATGTTGATCTGCCCGTCCGAGAACCGCAGCGGCATCGCCACGTAGTCGGTGGCGCCCTCGGCGACCAGATCCTCGAGGATCGGGAAATCGAGGCGGGCGTTGGGCCCCTCGAGGCGGCGGCGGATGCCGCCCTCGCCTCTGATGATCGGCGCGAACGGGCTGGTCACGAAGCGCTGACGCTCCAGTCCCTCATGGGTGGCGTGGAATTCGGCGATCTCGTCGACGTCCTGCTGCCAGGTATAGATGATCGCGAACAGTTGCGGGTTGAGGGTGCGGATGAATAGCCTGAGCCGCCATAGCGGAAACCCCGCCGCCACCAGGCCCTCGGCGAACCGCTCGACCAGATCCGGCGAGGACTTGGCCCGCCACGCCTGGTTGATCAGCCACCCGATGAACGGGTTGTCTTTCGCCGGCGCCTCGTGGCGCGGCTGTTCGAGGATCTCTTCGTCGTCGGCATACCAGGCGTCGACCGCGTTCCAGATGAACCCGACATAGTCCTTCACCGACGACGACTCGTCGAACGGATCCTCGTAGCTCCACACCGCGTTCTCGGCTTCGTGCTCGCCGGCCCGGAGCGTCCAGTACGATGCGTTGCCCTTGAACGGACAGTGGGTGCGATGATCGGTGCGCGTCAGCAGATCCATCCGCACGTCGTCGCGCGGGAAGTAGAACGCCGACGGCAGCCGCGTTTCGTGCATCACCAGCGCCCGGGTGCTGTCGGCGACGGTCTCGCCGCGAAACACCACCCGGATCCGCTGGCCGCTCGGCTCGACGACGACCCGGTAGCCGGCGTAGGCCGTCGGTTCCGCTTTCAGATTCGCAGCCGCATCCGCCATCGCTCCGCCTCCCCGTCGGGCCTCGCGCCCGCGACTGTATGTACGAAGCACCATCCCCGATCGCAAGGGGTGGTCTACTCCAGCGGCTTGAGATCCCCCAGCATCGTCGGGATCAGTTCGGTGACGGTGGGGTGGATGTGCATGGCGCGCTGGATCACCGTATAGGGGGCGTCGGCGTACATGACGTCGAGCACCGAGTGGATGATCTCGCCGCCGCCGATCCCCAGGATCGCCGCCCCGAGCACCTTCCGGGTCTCGTCGTCGATCAGGATTTTCATGAACCCCTGGGTCTCGCCGCGCTCGCGAGCGCGCCCGACGCGCTCCATCATCATCTTGCCGATCAGCGCCCTTCGGCCCGAGTCGCGGACTTCGCGCTCGGTCATCCCGGCGCGACCGAGCGGCGGGTCGATGAACAGCCCATAGGCGGTGATGCGGTCGGCGACGCGGCGTGGATCGCCATCGAACAGGTTGGCGGCGACGATCTCGTAGTCGTTGTAGGAGGTGTGGGTGAACGCGCCGCGGCCGTTGACGTCGCCGATCGCCCAGATGCCCGGCACGTTGGTGCGAAGCCGGTCGTCGACGACGATGGTGCCGCGCGGGTCGGTCTCGACGCCGGCGTTGTCGAGACCCAGATCGTGCGTGTTCGGCGTGCGGCCGACGGCGAGCAGCAGATGGGAGCCGACGACCTCCTCGGGGCCGCCGTCGCAGCCGACGGTGACCGCGATCCGGTCGCCGCGTTTCGCCAGCGCGACGCACCGGGCGTTGAGGCGCACGTCGATGCCTTCGTTCTCCAGGATCTCCTTCACCGCCGCCGAAACGTCGTCGTCGTCGCGGCCGATCAACCGGTCGCCCGTTTCCACCACGGTGACGGCGCTACCGAAGCGGCGGTACATCTGGGCGAACTCCAGCCCGATGTAGCTGCCGCCGATGATCACCAGATGTTCGGGAAGGAAATCCACCTCCATCACGCTGGAGTTGGTGAGGTAGTCCACGTCGTTGATGCCGGGCATGTCCGGGACGAAGGCGCGGGCGCCGACGTTGAGGATGATCTTGTCGGCCTCCAGCAGTCGACCGTTGACCCGAACGGTGCGGGCGCTCTCCAAGCGACCGTGGCCCTCAAAGACGGTCAGGTTGTCCATCGTCCCGAGCCAGTTGGTGACGCCTTCGTTGGACTGACGGACGACCCCGTCCTTGCGCGCCTTGACCTTCTCCATGTCGACGGTGATCGGCCCGTCGATGGTGACGCCGAAATCGGCGCCGCGCCGCGCCATGTAGGCGGCACGGGCGCTCGCCACCAGGGTCTTGGTCGGGATGCAGCCGACATTCACGCAGGTGCCGCCGAACAGCCTGCGTTCGATGATCGCCACCTTCATGCCCTCCCGGGTCATGCGGGCGGCAAGCGACGGTCCGGATTGCCCGGTACCGATGATGATCGCGTCGAATTTTTCGGCCATGATTGCGCTCCCTCGGCTGGAGTCCATACCCTCTCAGCCAAGTGAGCCTAGGATTATGGCGAGCGGATCGGAAATCAATTCCGGGGCCGGTGACGGCCAGGGGTGAGACGGATGAAGCAGATTCTGGACCTGGACAGGTTTCCCCTCGAGGAACTCGACAGCACCGCCGGGGGGACGCTTGTTAAGGACA
>JAUXFS010000356.1 GCA_030622775.1 Rhodospirillales bacterium
CAGAATGTCGTCCGGAAGGAAGCGCCCATAGTCGAACAACGACATCGCGCGCAGGTCGTCCGGGATCTCCGCCCACCGTGCTTCGTCGCCGGGGGAGGGAACGGCGGGGCCGGTTCCCAGGACCAAATCGCCGGCATCGACGCAGCGGGCGAAGTTGCGCGCCAACAACTCCCGGGAATCGGCCGCCGGCCAGCCCCTCGCTTCACGCTCGAGCTTGCCGCCCAGGCGACGCCAGCCGGGAAGCTTGTCGATGGTGCGCGCGTCGCGTGGGCGCGTCATGTTCCAGCTTTCCCGACCAATCGCCCCGATGATTGTACCAACGGCGGTTCGCAGCGGAAGCGGCAGGCGCCGCAACCGCCGCCACTGGTCAAGACACTTGAAGTAATGGTTGTATCCGAGGAAGAGTTCGTCACCACCGTCGCCCGAAAGGGCGACGGTCACGTTTTGCCGAGCCATCTGGGAAACGAGAAACGTCGGAATTTGTGAAACATCGGCGAACGGTTCATCGTAGATGTCCGGAATCCTGCCAACCAGCTCCAAACTTCGGTTCGCCGAAACATAGAGTTCGTGATGATCCGTGTTCAGATGGGCCGCGATGTCCGCCGCGTAATTGGCTTCGTTGTACTTTGGTTCGGAGAACCCGATGCAGAACGTTTTGACCGGCTGATCGGTGACCGCCTTCATCAGCGCAACCACGACCGTCGAATCGACCCCGCCCGACAACAGCGCGCCCAACGGAACATCGGACGCCAGGCGGTCGGCGACGGATTGCCTCAGGAGATCATCGAGCCGGTCGACCGCCTGTTCGTAACCGCCCGAGAAAGGGTTGTTCCAGGCATCTTCGGCGGTTTTCTTCGCCGACCAGAAGCTCTCGGGTTGGATTGTCCCGCACCGGGTCGTTGGGGCTATTTGAACGAAAGCGCCGGGAGGCAGTTTGCGCACGCTTTCGTAGATCGAGGCCGGTTGCGCAATCGCACCAATCTGGATCAACTGACCGACGGCGTCCCGATCGACGGTGTCGATGAAATCGGGATGACACCGCAAGGCCCTCAGTTCGGAAGCGAAGAGGAATGTTTCCCCGCACCATCCATAATAGAGGGGTTTCTTGCCGACATGGTCCCTCGCGAGGGTCAGAACACGCTCGTCGCGGTCCCACAGCGCGAACGCAAACATACCGTGAATACGTTCGAGCATCGGGCGTACGCCCCAGTGATCCACGGCGGCCAACAACACCTCGGTATCGGAATGGCCCCGAAAGGCGTAGCCGGCGGCGGCGAGTTCCGCTAGCAACGTTTTGAAGTTGTAGATCTCGCCATTGTAGGTCACGACATAGCGACCGGAGGCCGACCTCATCGGTTGCGCGCCCGCTTGCGAAAGGTCGAGAATCGACAGGCGTCGATGCCCGAGAGCGACTCCCTGCTCTGCGTCCGTCCACACGCCGTCCCCATCGGGGCCCCGGTGACGCAGGGTGTCCGACATCGCGGTGACGAGGCGATTCAAGCCGCCGTCATCGAAACCGTTCGACCGGTCTATAAACCCTGCAATCCCGCACATCTTGCTCGCTCGGGTTCTGCCATGCTAAGAGCGGCGCTCATCGACCGCGCGGTCGTCAATTGGAAGCTCAGCCGAGCTTCTATCCAAAGGGACGTCGCCAAGCCAGCGTTAAAAAGGACCCGATGAGTCACATCGGCCCGTAGCGATAGCGTCTCGGGCAAAATACCATGCGGCGCGATCGCGGGTGCTTCGATGAGAGCCAGAGCAACCTGCTGCTGAACAAACGAAACAAATGAACAGTGTAGAGAATGCGATTCGCAATCTACATACGAACGATTAAAACGGCGCGCGGAGCGGGACACGTATCCGCAAACGTTGCAAAAGGACTCGTGGAAAAAGGGCACATCGTCGATTTCCTTGTGGAAGATAGAGAAGGCCAGCTCATCGACGAGCTTGCTTCCTTTAGCGGAAATCTGCATGTCATTAATTTGCGTGAAGGCCCGCAGTCCGCGTTGTTGAATGGCGCTTTTCGGGCCTGGGCCGTCATCAGCAACGTCCTCTCGATCCCATCATGTTTGTTTGGCATCGGAGACAGTGCGACGTCCCCGGTGGTCCGCATCATGTGGAAGGAAAAGCCACCGATTTTATCGTTGGTCCAATATATCAAAAGGGACAATCCCGACGCCATCCTTTCATTTTTGAACTATCCCAATATGGTTTTGTTGCTCACGGCGCAGCTCTGCCGCAAAAAAACCCGGTTTGTAGTCAATATCCGCAACACCATCTCTGTCGCGGCGGCGAATGCCGACTCCGCGCGGGTCAGGAGTGTCCCGAGATTGATGAAGCGGTTGTTTCGCTTGGCCGATGCCGTCGTGGCGCCGTCGGCGGGCGCGGGACAGGATGTCGCGCGCATCACCGGGTTGCCCGGCGAGCGGATCACGGTTATTTACAATCCGGTGTTTCGGCCGGAAATCTTGCGACTGGCGCGGGAGGCCGTCGACCATCCATGGCTCGACGATGGTTCGGTTCCGGTGATCCTGGGGGTGGGCAAGATGAAACCGCAGAAGGATTTCCAGACCCTTCTGCGGGCTTTCGCCGGGGTGCGGGCAAGGCGGCCGGCACGCCTGATCCTTCTCGGCGAAGGTCCCGACCGCGGTCCCCTCGGAGAGTTGGCCGGAGAACTCGGGATCGAAACCGACGTCGACTTTCCCGGATATGTTCGAAACCCGTTCCCCTACTACGCACGTGCGTCTTTGTTCGTGTTGTCATCGATCTGGGAGGGACTGCCCAACGTGTTGATCGAAGCGATGGCGTGCGGTTGCCCGGTGGTCAGTACCGACTGCCCCAGCGGTCCCGACGAAATTCTGCAAGGGGGCGCCTTCGGCAAGTTGGTGCCGATGGGCGCCGTGGATGCCATGGCCACCGCGATCCTCGAGACCCTCGAGACGCCGCCGCCACGCGACCGGATGGTCGCGCGTGCTCGTCACTATTCCTATGACGACTCGATCGCCGCCTACGAAACGCTGATGATCGGCGTCGGACAGCCGTCTTCGCCGGGCTCGGTCGCCGGTTGTTGACCTTGGCGCGCGCGGACCTCAATATCCCGGCGCTTGCTTGATTCTTTGTCGGGTCTCCAACGGAATTCCTTCGTTTGAAAGGGGTTGCGTCCGCACACACGGTCATGCTCTGGGGATATTTCAGACCCCATGTCCGATTGAGCATGGGCTCTGAGCATTGAGATGTTTCCCAAACATTGGACCCCGTTGGACGAGACATGCTATTTCCATGCGAGCCAACGACACAGGGAACAGGCGCCAGATGGGTGAAAGTGTTCAGTTAGCTTCCGAGCGTGTTCCGGGGGTATCCTCATCTCGCGACCAGCCAGACCACTCGTTGCGGATGACGGTCTGTGCGTGCACGTTCAGGCGCCCTGAAGGACTGGAAGCATTGCTGAAGGGATTGGGGGCGCAAGTCTTTTCAACTTTGCCTCCTCCCAAGTGGGACATCGTCATCGCCGACAACGAAGGCAGCGAAGATGCGCGTCGAATCTGTAAGGCGTTCCAGAAAACCGCCACCATCCCGATCACCTACGTTCATGAG
>JAUXFS010000546.1 GCA_030622775.1 Rhodospirillales bacterium
ACGAAAACCCGCTGCGGAGAAGCCCAACACCTCCTCCATCGCGCCGACGAGCACATCGATACCATCGCCCATTTCGGCGGAACCGACGAAGGGAAGCGGTTCGTCCTCTTCGGCCTCCTCGAGCGCCGCCCGCACCAACCCTTGCCGGGCATGAACGTCGCGGAGGAGTGCGTCGAGCAAGGCTTCGGAGCCCGGGGGCGGGCCCTCGGGAAGGCTGCGAAAGTCTTGCCCTTTGTCGCTCTCTTTCGGCCGCGTTTGCATATAGAACGTCAGCAGTGGCCGGTGGTATCTTTCGGACATGTTGAGGAGTTGGCGCCGGCTCGGGTCGCGCTCACCGGCCTCGAGCGCCTTCAGCCGATCGGGTCCGCTCAGGCCTAGTCTTTTAGCGGCCTCCTCCCCGGAGAGCCCTGCGGTCTCGCGCGCCCAAATCAGAATGTCCGGGTTTACCTTTGGCATGAATGTATCTTGCACCATTTTTCGACGTCGTCGAGACCTCTATGATGCCTCCGCCGACGATGCCTCCGTCGACGCCAATTCCATTCCAATGAATCCAGCCGTGGCGGCACGCGATCACGGGGGTTGGGAACAATGCCCTTGACTTTTGTCCTATTAAGTGATATAAATCCCATGAAAGGTTTTTCGACAGGCCGAGAGAGCCAGAGCTTTTTCGCCCAAAGGAGGGGTGTGTCTTGGCTTTGGGTTTTGCGGCGGATGGCAACGGAACGGCGAGCGGGCGACGGGATGGATCGACCGCCTTCGCCAAGGCTATGGAGGACGAGCCCGCTGGAATTTCACCTGAGGCTGGCCCGCCAGCCGAAGCCTCGGCGAAGGCTGGATTTGCAAAAAAATGACGACTTTTGCACACGGGAAAAGGCAAGTTAGATCAAGGCGCTATCGCAATTTCATGACGACTTTTGACGACGTTCCAAAAAAATCGTTTCATAGAGAATCAAGGGCTTAGCCCGAAAAAATGACGACAAATACATACTTTTGACGACGTTTCACTTTCGACGTGAAGTGGTTTTGTTTTGTATCAATGGGTTGAGTGCCAAGGGGGCGTAACGAATGTCGTCAAAACCGCCCGAAACGTCGTCAAAACCGTCGTCAAAATCCCTTTCGCCAAGGCTTCGGCGGACGAAATCGGAGGGGAGCTACAGCCGCACCGTCTTGCCGGGGTTCATGATGTCGGCGGGGTCCAGCGCCCGCTTGATCGAGCGCATGACGTCGACCGCGGGGCCGTGCTCGGCCTCGAGATGATCGAGCTTGCCGAGGCCGATGCCGTGTTCGCCGGTGCAGGTGCCGTCCATGGCAAGGGCGCGTTTGATCAGGCGGTCGTTGAGCCGTTTGACCTCGGCGATCTCGGACCCATCGTCGGGGTCGATGACGAAGGCGACGTGGAAGTTGCCGTCGCCGACGTGGCCGACGATCGGCGCGGTCAAACCGCTGGCGTCCAGGTCCTCGCGGGTCTCGACGATGCATTCGGTGAGCCGCGAGATCGGCACGCAGACGTCGGTCGGCCACACCCGGCACCCGGGCCTCAGCGCCTTCGCCGCGTATGCCGCGTCGTGGCGGGCGGACCACAGCCGGTCGCGGTCCTCGGTGCGCGCCGTCCAGCGGAAGTCGCCGCCGCCGTACTCGGCGCAGATCTCCTCGACCGTCTCCACCTGTTCGGCGACCCCGGCCTCGGTGCCGTGAAACTCGAGGAACAGGGTCGGCTGCTCCGGGTAGTCGAGGTTGGAAAAGGCGTTGCAGGCGGCCATCTGGACCTCGTCGAGCAGTTCGATGCGGGCGATCGGAACGGCGGCCTGGATGGTGTCGACCACCGCGCCGACGGCGGCGCCGACATCGGCGAACGAGACCACCGCGGCGGCGATCGCTTCCGGAATCGGGTGGAGCCTGACCGTGACCTCGGTGATCACGCCGAGCGTCCCCTCGCAGCCGACGAACAGCCGGGTGAGGTCGTAGCCGGCGGAAGACTTGCGGGCGCGGCGGGCGGTGCGGATGACGGCGCCGTCGGCGAGGACCACGGTCATCGCAATGACGTTTTCGCGCATGGCGCCGTAGCGGACGGTGCTGGTCCCCGAGGCGCGGGTCGCCGCCATCCCGCCCAGGGACGCATCGGCGCCGGGATCGACCGGGAAGAACAGCCCGGTGTCGCGGAGCTCCGCGTTCAGCCGCTTACGGGTGACCCCGGCCTCGACGGTGGCGTCCATGTCGGCGGCGTTGATCCGGACGATCCGCTCCATCCGGCCGAGATCGATGGTGACCCCGCCACGGATGGCGGCGAAGTGACCCTCCACCGAGGTGCCGGTGCCGAACGGGATGACCGGTGCGTGGTGGCGGGCGCAGGCGGCGACCACGCCCGAGACCTCGGCGGTGGTTTCGGCGAACACCACCGCCTCGGGCGGGAACAGGGGGCTGAAGAACTCGTCGCGGCCGTGCTGCTCGCGCACCGCCATCGCCGTCGACAGCCGATCGCCGACGATGGAGCGAAGTTCCTCGATC
>JAUXFS010000459.1 GCA_030622775.1 Rhodospirillales bacterium
AAGGACGCATAGATCCAACGCATCGATGAGACCCCGTGCTTGGAGGTATGCCGGGGGCATTTTAGTTTGTCCAACTGCCGCCTTGCTTTCCGAAGGGAGCGGGCGTTTCGCACCGGACATTTCAAAGCGTTCGCGGTATAGCCTTCAAGATCGTGAGCTTTTTTACAAAGTAAGCGACCAACGGGAGCGGACGACAGCAACCGAGCGGTAGCTCGCAATTGGTTGGCGATCCAGCCGCCCTGCGTTCTTGCGAGCGACCTCTACTTTGGGATCACGGGCCCCCTTTCTCACTGGCAAGCTCGGCGAGCATCGCGAGCAGTTGATCGACGATTACGACCGAGGCGTCTTCCTGTACCTTGCAGGTTCCCATCCAGGTTTCGTAACCGCCTAGCTCGTGCTGGTGCGGCGTCGGCAAATAACCGTGATAATCGTTGGCCAACTCGATCGTGAACGTGTCGCCAAACGGGGGCTTCTCCTTGATCTCCAGGCCGATCTCGGCCAACACCTCGAAGGGTATCGCCGTGACGCCGAGGTCTCCGATCCGAACTGCCTGCAAGGGGATCGTCACTTCGTCCGGCCCCTCGAACAATCGCTGAACGCGGCCGGCGTAGTTCCGCTCGCGACTATAATGCTTTGGGGCGTCCTCCGGCTTCGCCATCACGCCGGCGAAATACTCTCGCATTTTCTCGTCCGGCTTGCGGACCTTCAACGTAACCTCGCGGTGCTCCGACCCCAGCGCAACCAGGTCCTGGTACACGATCCGGTCGTAGGTTTCCTTGACGCGTTTGGCCACTAGCTCGGCCACTTCGGTCATTCTCTCGTAACGCTCGTATCTCTTCGGCTCATGCCCAAAGTGGATGTTGTTGATGTCACCGGAGGTTCCGTTGGTCAACATGCCGACAAACGGCGGGTCGACGGATTGCGCGCCCAGCAGCTCCCCGATGCGGCGGGAGAAGATCCCGAAGTAGTCGGCCGAGATGTCTCCCTTGTTGACGCCGCCGACGTAGTGCAGCGAGTAATTCGCCAACAGCGCGATGGGACGTCCGTCGGTCGCCTGGACGCTGACCACGAAGATCTCGGAATCGACCGGCCCGGCCGGCTTGATCAACGAGGGGTGATTCTGCCCCGGATTCATGCGTACCTTGTCGACGCCGCCGAACGGGTTCTTCCGCCTCTCGGGATCGTTGACGAACCAACGTCGGTTGAAGACTTCCGAGGGCTCATCGATCCCGCCCCAGCCGATCTTCGCGGGCTCGAGATTCGCCAGCGCGCCACGGACCGCCTCGACAATCCCCCGTACCACCACCGGTCGATACTTGTCGCTGTGGGCCCTGGTCCCAGAATGCGTGTGCGTCGCCGCCATCAGGATGTTTAGCGGCGGCAGCTTGGTCTCTTTGGCGATCCGTTCTCGCGCCTCGTCGAAGATATCCCGAGTGATGCCGAGGTTGTCGCAGATCACAAAGGCGATTTGCGCCTCACCGTTATCGAGCACAAGGCATCGCGCGTACAAGTTGTCGTGAATCGTGGTCGAAGGAAACGGTTCGAACCCGCCGATAACCTGTTCCCCGAGCGGCGGAGTGATGTCAGCCGCCGCCGCTCCGGCACGCAGCACCCGGTCGGGCGTCTCATCCCCAGCCGAGGCGCCCTGCGCGCAGGCCGGCGCATTGAGGATCAACAGAATGCATCCGATAGCAACCAAAGACGACCGAATGTTAGTCTTCATGTTCCTTCCTTTCACGACGTGAGGGAAACAGCAGTTGTTCTTGTTGGAGCCTATCCCATGATCGAATTGAAGAATCCGCCGCTCACCTCAGTACTTCGCGCCTTCTGTGTATTCATAGGGTCCCAACCCGACGTCTTTGGGACCGTAGTTTAGCGGCCAGCCGGATTCCGGTTCTTCGCAAAGGTTGTCGCGAACGGCTTCGTACATTCCGAATCCGAACTCGCGGCAGGGCTCGGCATAAGAACCTTCGCCCCATTCATTGACCGGCGCGAGCACGGCTCGTTTGATTCCGGACTCTTTCGAGAACTTCTTGAACTGTCTGCAGATTTCGCCGAATTTGGCCGGGGTTCGTTCTGCGATCCAACAATGGTCGTTCCAGGGGCGGTCGTCCCAGCCGGTTGACAGGTTTGGCAAGAACGGAAGAACCCCCGTCTCGTTCCGTTGTTCCCAGAACGGTTTGGACGCATCGACAACCAGATCGAAGTTGAACTTGCGACGGGTAACCGCCTTTCCTCCGTCGTCCATAAAATGGTAGATGGAGGTCATTTCAAATCCCGCGTCGGCCAGCCATTGAATATCCGCGGCGCCAGTCGAGGCTTCGGGCCATTTCATGGCCACGAAATAGATGCCCTTGAGTCCGGCTTGTTTCGCCATTTCCTGTGACAGGTCCAGCAGTGTCTTGACCCCTTCGCCCTGCTTGAGTTCGTGGCCCTTCTTCTTCTCGATCTCAATGACGTCCCTGTCCATACCCGCGGGAGACCAGATCATGACGACCGGCTTGCCGTCGATACAGTAGTATTCAGGCGTATTGAAGTAGTTATCGATCCAGTACTGCGTGACCTTTGCCTGATCTTCGAGGGAATGGCTTCCGGGTCCGTTGTGATTCGCCCACATCATCGCCCACTTGAGGTACGACTTGTACTTCGCCTGCTGAAATCCCTTGATCCAATGTTCCAGATGTTGGTTGCCTTTGTTCCAATACCAATCCACGAGATAGTATTGGATTCCGTTTTCGACCGACCATTTGATCTGCCAGTCAATCACTTCCGGGCTGGACTCGTTGTACCATCCCAGCAAGGGACGCCGAACGGGGCAGCGGTTCCAGACTCGGGACCAGGAATGTCCGTGATACCAGCCGGGGAAATACAACGCACCGATTTCGTATTCGGATTTCACCGGTTTTGGTTCCGGCACGTAGTCCGCCTTGGGCAGATTCAGGGACGGCAAGACGGAGATTGGGATCTCTACTGGAACGGCC
>JAUXFS010000398.1 GCA_030622775.1 Rhodospirillales bacterium
ACGCCCTTCGCCCAGCCTCGCTTCGATGATGTCCTCATGTCCTTTCCCTCCCGAAGCTTCTGTTGTTTGGTGAACCACGACCGGTTCGCCCGCAAGTTTATACCTCCATACGCGTTGTTCAATCCCGAACCTTCGATCGCGGCGCGAGCCCGGCGACCGGCCCGGTGCGCGGCCAGGTGCGCGGACGACGAAGACAACGAGCGGCGGCCGTTTGGTTGCGGCGGTGTTTACGGGCCGTCGGGCCCGCGTTCCTCAAAAAGGGCGTCATTCACAATTGGGACGACATCTATCTCAATTGTGAATGACGCCTTTCTTGCCTTCGAAACCCGTATGCAAACGAAAGCCGATAGCATAGGCTCGAAGGTCGGGAGGCTTTCTGTTAGATCGAATGATCAACAACGAACGAGAAATCGGGATCGCGCTTGAAGGACCGCGGGATGCCGCCCGGTGTCGCCGGGAAGGGATCGCGTGAGCCAAATCGACGTGCTATCGGTATCCAAGCTGTGGAGCGACACCCGGGCGGTGGACGACGTCAGCTTCACCGTCGAGAAAGGGTCGCTGGCGGTGCTGCTCGGTCCTTCGGGCTGCGGCAAGTCGACGACGTTGCGGCTGATCGCCGGGCTCGAGGAGGTGAGCGAAGGCGCCGTCCGCATCGCCGGCGACGACGTGACCCGCAAGGACCCCGCCAAGCGCGGCGTCTCGATGGTGTTCCAGTCCTACGCCCTGTTTCCCCACCTCAGCGTCGCCGAAAACATCGTTTTCGGGTTGAAGGTGCGCAAGGTGTCCGCCGCGGACCGTGCGCAACGGTTGAAGCGGGTGGCGACCCTGGTCGGCCTCGAGGCGTTGCTGCACCGCAGGCCGGCGCAGCTCTCGGGCGGCCAGCGCCAACGCGTCGCCCTCGCCCGGGCGATCGTTGCCGAGAACCCGATCTGCCTGATGGACGAGCCGCTCTCCAACCTCGACGCCAAATTGCGGGTCGAGATGCGCGCCGAGATCCGCGCCCTGCAGCAGCGTCTCGGCATCACCATGGTCTACGTCACCCACGACCAGACCGAGGCGATGAGCATGGCCGACCGGGTGATGCTGATGAACGCCGGCCGGCTCGAACAGGTCGGCTCCCCCCACGATCTCTACGAGCGGCCGGCCACCGCGTTTTCGGCCCAGTTCGTCGGCACCCCGCCGATGAATCTGCTGCGGCTTCGTTCGGTCGATGGCGGCGGCGCCGTCGACGGCGACCCCGAGGGCCGGCCGATCATCCGCCGGGTCGGGTCGGGGTGGCGGCTCGGCGTGCGGCCGGAACATGTGGAGGTGATCGACAACGGAACGGACGACGACCGGGGGCTGTCGTCGGTGATTACCGCCCTCGACTACCACGGCGCCGACACGGTGGTCACCCTGCGCCTCGGCGAGCAGGAGATCCTGGCGCGGGTGGCCGGACGGTTCCGGGGAGCCCTGGGCACGCAGGCGCGCGTCCGCTGGTCGGACGGCGACGCCCACGTGTTCGACGACAACGGGCGCCGGCAGGACGAGATGCCCTTCGTCCTGTCGAAGCAGGCGTGATGCGAGGGCGCGTCACGCAAGGGCAATCGAAGGCCGGACCTCAACGTGCCCGGCTTTTCCGGGAGGTTCAGACAACAAGGGAGAGAGTGAGATGATAGGTATCCTGAAAAAGTCGGCGCTGGCCTTGGCGCTGGCGGTCGGGGTCGGTGGATTGGCGTTTTCCGCCCAGGCCAAGACCGAACTGACCATGTACTACCCGGTCGCCGTCGGCGGTTCGCTGACCAAGATCGTCGACGGCCTGGTCGCCGGTTTCATGAAGCAGAACCCGGATATCAAGGTCAACGCCATCTATGCCGGCAACTACAACGACGCCCGCATCAAGGCGCTGGCGGCGCTGAAGAGCGGTCATCCGGCGCAGTTGTCGGTGATGTTCTCCATCGACATCTACGAGTTGATCGAGCAGGGCGCGATCGTGGCGTTCGACGACATCGTCGAGACCGCCGACGAGAAGGCATGGCTGAACTCGTTCTACCCGGCGCTGATGGGGAACGGGCGGACCCAGGGCAAGACCTGGGGCATTCCGTTCCAGCGCTCGACCATCGTCATGTACTACAACAAGGACGCCTTC
Source organism: Rhodospirillales bacterium (assembly GCA_030622775.1). Lineage (GTDB taxonomy): Bacteria > Pseudomonadota > Alphaproteobacteria > Rhodospirillales > Defluviicoccaceae > JAUXFS01. Next base: position 2,129 of record JAUXFS010000398.1, read on the forward strand.
CGCGATGCCGGTCTCGACCCCGAGAAGCCGCCGGCAACCTGGCAGGAACTCACCGAAATGGGCAAGAAGCTGACCAAGGCGGGTGGCGAGCGCTGGGGGGTGATGATCCCGTCGACCGGCTATCCGTACTGGATGTTCGGCGCGCTGACCATGCAGAACGGCGAGGTGCTGATGAACGGCGCCGGCAACGAAACCTACTACGACAAGCCCGGTGTCGTCGCGGCGCTGCAGTACTGGCGCGATCTCGGCGCCAAGCACGGCGTCATGCCGCAGGGGACGATCGAGTGGGGCACCCTTCGCCAGAATTTCCTGGAGGGCAAGACCGCGATCATGTGGCACTCGACGGGCAACCTGACGGTGGTGAAGAAGAACGCCAAGTTCGACTTCGGCGTCGCCATGCTGCCGGCCAGCGTCCGCCGCGGCACCCCCACCGGCGGCGGCAACTTCTACATCTTCAAGGACACGACGGCGGAAGAGAAGAAGGCGGCGCTGAAGCTGATCCGGTTCATGACCAGCCCGGAGAGCTCGGCCGAATGGTCGATGAAGACCGGCTACATCGGCATCAGCCCGGCGGCCTACGAGACGGCGGCGCTGAAGAAATACGTCGCCGGGTTCCCGCCGGCGGCGGTCGCCCGCGACCAGTTGGAGTTCGCCACCGCCGAGCTGTCGACCTATCAGACCGGCCGGGTCCGCAAGCTGCTCGACGACGCCATCCAGGCGGCGTTGACCGGCGCCAAGACGCCGGAGGCGGCGCTCAAGGCGGCCCAGGCCCAGGCCGACCGGCTGCTGAGCGGCTACCGGTAGTCGGCTGACGGGATGAGGGGTAGGGGGCGGCGCCGCCGTCCCCATCCTCGTCCCCGTCCCCGTCCCCGTCTCCCGCCTTCACCGCGGACAAGGCCGGCATGACAAATTCGGGACTGAAGCACGTCTACGGCTGGCTGTTGCTGACGCCGGCGGCGATCCTGTTGATCGGCTTCACCCACTATCCGACCGTCGCCACTCTCATCGACAGCTTCTTCAGCACCGGCACCGCGATCCGGCCGAGCCGTTTCGTCGGCGCCGACAACTACCGGCTGATGATCGAGGATCCGATTTTCTGGAAGGTGCTCGGCAACAATCTGTGGTTCGCCCTTGGCACTAAGTCGGATCGTAGCCATGTCGTTCTGTGAGCCAAGGAGTTGTTA
>JAUXFS010000465.1 GCA_030622775.1 Rhodospirillales bacterium
CGCTGGGGGGGGGCGACCTCAAGGTCCAGTACGTCACTCTCACCGCCGCCGAGCGCATTCCGGCGGTGGCCGGCGGCAAGGTCGACATCGAGTGCGGCAACAGCACGATTACCCTCAGCCGCCTGCAGAAGGTCGACTTCTCCAACCTGACCTTCATCACCGGCGCCAGCATGCTGGTCAAGGCCGGCTCCGGGATCAACGGCGTCGGCGATCTCGGCGGCAAGACCGTTGGCGTCGCCGCAGGAACCACCACCGAGACGGCGCTCCAGGCCAAGCTGAAGCAGGCCCTGGTCGAGGCCAAGGTGGTCACGGTCACGGATCATGACGAAGGGATGGCCAAGCTGGAGGCCGGCGCGCTCGACGCCTATGCCGGCGACCAGATCGTGCTGATCGGCCTCGGGCGCAACGTCACCGATTCGAAGACCCTGGCGCTCACCCCCGAGCTGTTCACCTACGAGCCCTACGGCCTGATGGTTCGGCGCAACGACGCCGACTTCCGCCTCGCCGCCAACCGCGCCCTGGTCCAGCTCTACCGGACCGGCGAGATCGGCCAGATCTACAACAAGTGGTTCGGCGACTGGGGCGGCCGCCCGAGCCGGCTGCTGCTCGCCATGTACGCGCTGCAATCATTCCCCAACTAGCCATCGACCGAACGCAAACACCGACGGGCTCGCGGGGAAACCCCTGCGGGCCCGTTTGGTTTGGAGGTGCCCCGTTCCCGTTCAGGGATCCCTCCATACCAGCGAGCCGATGACGTGATCTTCATCGACTCGCTGGCAAGCGCAAGTGCGCGCCCGCAGCGCAGCGAGGATAGCCAAGCGGACGGACGTCCGCGCCCGGCGCCTGAGGGAACTCAGGTGAGCCCCGTCATGGGCTCACCGGTATAGAATCAGCGCAGCGAGGACAGCCAAGCGGACGGAGGTCCGCGCCCGGCGCTTGAGCGAGTTCAGGCGAGCCCGGTCATGGGCTCGCCGGAATTAGATGTCGGCGTAGACGTGGGTCTCGGCCGCCGCTCCCGGGTGGGTGACCGCGCCGTCGCAGGCGTCGCCGACGAGCTGGGCGTACTTCCACAGCGCCCCCGACTGGAAATCGTGGGCGCGCGGCTTCCACGCCTTGCGCCGTTCGGCGAGCTCGGCCTCGGAGAGCTCGACCTCGATGGTGCCGGCCTCGGCGTCCATGACGATCACGTCGCCGTCGCGCAACAGCCCGATCGGGCCGCCGACCGCCGCCTCCGGGCCGACGTGACCGACGCAGAAGCCCCGGGTCGCGCCGGAGAACCGGCCGTCGGTGATCAGCGCCACCTTGTCGCTGATTCCCTGGCCGTAGATCGCCGCGGTGGTCGAAAGCATCTCGCGCATGCCGGGACCGCCGCGCGGACCCTCGTAGCGGATGACCAGCACTTCGCCCGGCTTGTAGTCGCGGCGCTCGACCGCGGCGAAGCACGCCTCCTCGCTGTCGAAACAGCGGGCGGCGCCCGTGAACTTGAGATCGGTCAACCCGGCGACCTTGACGATCGCCCCCTGCGGCGCCAGCGACCCCTTGAGCCCGACGACGCCGCCGGTCGGCGACAACGGATTCGACGTCGGCAGGATCACGTCCTGGTCGGTGGGGAACACCACCGATTGCAGGTTCTCGGCCATCGTCCTGCCGGTGACGGTCATGCATTCGCCGTGGATGTAGCCGCCGTCATAGAGCGCCCTGAGCAGCGCCGGAACCCCGCCGGCCTCGAACATGTCCTTGGCGACGTAGCGGCCGGCCGGCTTGAGGTCGGCGATGTAGGGGGTGCGGCGGAAGATCTCGCAGACGTCGTCGAGGCCGAACTCGATCCCCGCCTCGTGGGCGATGGCGGGGAGGTGCAGCCCGGCGTTGGTCGACCCGCCGGTGGCGGCGACGACGGTGGCGGCGTTTTCCAGCGCCTCGCGGGTGACGATGTCGCGCGGCCGCAGGCCCAGCGACAACAGGTTCATCACCGCCCGTCCCGAGGCCTCGCAGTAGGCGTCGCGGGATTCGTAGGGCGCCGGCGCCCCGGACGAGCCGGGCAGCGCCAGGCCCATCGCCTCGGAGACGCAGGCCATGGTGTTGGCGGTGAACTGGCCGCCGCACGACCCGGCGGAAGGGCAGGCGACGCACTCCATGTCGTGCAGCTCGGCGTCGGTCATGGCGCCGGCGGAGTGCTGGCCGACCGCCTCGAACATGTCCTGGACGGTGATGTCGCGGCCGTGATAGCGCCCGGGCAGGATCGAGCCGCCGTAGATGAACACCGACGGCACGTTGAGCCGCACCATCGCCATCATCATCCCCGGCAGCGACTTGTCGCAGCCGGCGAGCCCGACCAGCGCGTCGTAGCAGTGGCCGCGCATGGTCAGCTCGACCGAGTCGGCGATCACGTCGCGCGACACCAGCGACGACTTCATCCCGGCGTGGCCCATGGCGATGCCGTCGGTGACGGTGATCGTCACGAACTCGCGCGGCGTGCCGTTGGCCGCCTTGACCCCCTGCTTGACCACCTGGGCCTGGCGGCTCAGCGCGATGTTGCACGGCGCCGCCTCGTTCCAACAGGTGGCGACGCCGACGAACGGCTGAGCGATATCGGCCTCGTCCAGCCCCATCGCGTAGTAGTACGAGCGATGCGGCGCCCGTTCGGGCCCGACGGTGACGTGGCGGCTGGGCAGCCTGGACTTGTCGAATACGGGCCTGCGGGTTTCGTCGAGCATGGCGCGGTCTCTCATACTTGCGGGATCAAGGGAAGGCCGCAAGGATAGTGGAGCCCACGAGGCATGCCTAGTACCGACTTCGCCGACCGGGTCCACGGGCCCTACCGGGAGAAATACATCAGCAACCCGATCAGCACGACCGCCATGCCCTGGGAGATCACCCGCAACCGCATGTAAAGGTGGCTGTTGTCGCCCAGCCGGCCGCCGGGGTGGGCGAACGAGATCAGCCCGGCGATC